>SIRV01000084.1 GCA_004366195.1 Actinomycetota bacterium | reverse complement strand
ACCGAGCGACCGGACCTCGAGCTCACGAGGGTCGAGCTCCTCGACGCGCAGGGCGACCCGGTCCCGGTCGGGCCGGTGCAGCCCGCCTCCGGGGACGGGCGGACGATCGTGGTGCCGGTCCCGGCGGACCTGCCCCACGGGGTCTACACCGTGCTGTGGCGGACCGTCTCCCTCGTGGACGGGCACCTCACCTCCGGGACCCTCTCCTTCGGGATCGGCGTCGTCCCACCAGCGGTGCCCGCCCCCGCACCGGGGGCCGTCCCCACCGCTCCCCCGCCGAGCACGGTCGCCGTCGCGGCCCGCCTCGCGCTCTACGTGGGACTGATCCTCCTGTTCGCGGCGGGGGTCGCCGGCCTGATCCCGCTCGGCGTCCGCATCCCCTTGCCTCCCGGTGTGCTGGCCGCGGCTTGGCTCCTCGCCGCCATCGCGACCGCGGCGTTGACCGTGGACGGCGCCCGGACGGTCGGACTGCCCGTCGCCGCCTTCCTGGCGTCGGGCACCGGCGCCGCCCACGTCCGCCTGGCCGCGGCCGTGGGCGCGACCGGGGCTGCGACGCTCGCCGTCCGCCTCCGGCCGGGGCGTCCGACGGCCCTCGCCCTCGCTCTCGTGGCCGCGACCGCCATGCTCCTCCGGGCATCCGCCGGCCACGCGGGGGCGTCGACGTCCGCGTGGCTGCTGCAGGGCATGCACCTCCTCGCCGTCGGCGTCTGGATCGGCGGGCTCGGGTGGCTCGCCCTCGGCCTGCGCGAGGGCCGGGCCGACATCCGGCGGTTCTCGCGCCTCGCGCCCCTGCCGCTCGCCGTCGTGCTGATCACCGGGTTGGTCCGGGCCACCTCCGAGCTCGGTGGCCCCTCCGGTTGGGCGCACCCATGGCGCAGCGGCTACGGCGCCGTTCTCGTCGTCAAGCTGGTCCTGGTGTCCGGGGTACTCGCACTTGCCGCGGTGACCCGGTACCGTCTCCTCCCTCGGGCCGGGGAGCTCGGGTCCCGAGCCCTCCGCCGAGCGGTGGCCGGGGAGCTCGCTCTGGCCGCCGGGGTCCTCGCCGCCACGGCCCTCCTCGTCGGCCTGCCGCCGCCGGCGTCGTCGGGGCGGGCGCCGACGGCCGTCGTCCGACCCCTCGTCGTGCGGGGATCCGACTACGCGACGAGCACCCGCCTCGAGCTCCGCATCGAACCCGGGGCCGTCGGGCCCAACCGGTTCATCGCCCGGGCGCTCGACTACGACACCGGCCGGCCGATCGCCGCGCGCCGCGTGAGCCTGACGTTCTCGCTCCCCGGCCGACCGGAGCTCCGCTCCACCCTCGACCTCCGGCCGGCGGCGGGTGGGGCCTGGGAGGCCCAGAGCACGGTCCTCGCGGTGGACGCCCTGTGGGAGGTGCGGGCCTTGGTGGAGACGGACGCGGGCTCCACGGAGGTCCCCCTCCAGGTCTGGCCGAGACCGGCGGGCGAGGTCGTGTCGGTCGTACGGGGCTCCGACGGGACCGAGCGGTTCCTGCTCCGCCTCGCCGACGGGACACGGGTCACGGCCCACCTCCGGCCGTGGTCGGGCGGCGTCGACCGCCTGTCCCTCTCCTTCCTCGACCCGAGCGGGGGCCGCCTGCCTATGCATCACGTCATCGTCGGCGTCGTCCCGGAGGAAGGGACCCCGACCTCCGTCGGCGCGGTGGAGCTCGCGCCGGGGCGGTACGCGGCGGACCTGCGCCTCGGGTCGGGCACGACCTGGATCCGCATCTCGGGCTTGACCCTCACCGACCGGCGGGCGCTCCTCGCCGGCTTCGAGCTCACCGAGGACGGCTAGCGCGAGAGGTCCAGCCGCGGCTGCGGCTCCACGTCGTAGACGGGGCGGCCGTCCTCGACCCGGGCGTTCGGGTGGAGGACGTGCGGGTGCTCGCCGTCGTCGAGGAGGTGGGCGACCTCGCACCCGGCGGCGAGGAGGGCGTCGGCCAGCATCCGCCGGTGGCACCGCCACCAGAGGGTCTCCGCGCACATCACCGCGACCCGCCGCTCCCGGGCCATCCCGATCAGTCGCTCCAGGCCCCGGTGGAAGGCCGGCGTGTCCATGTGGTCGGCGTAGCCGGCGAAGGCGCGGTTCGCGAGCGCGGTGTGGCGCGAGCCGGGGACCGGGGAGCGGAACCCGCCGAGCTCCTCCCCCATCCAGACGTAGTCGATCCCGGCGGCGGCGAGGGCGGCCGCCAGGGCCTCCCGGCCGTACTGGGGGTTCCGGCGGGAGCTCGGGAAGCGCCGGACGTCGACGAGGACCTCGACCCCGGCCGTCCGCAGGAGCTCGAGGAAGGCCTCGATGGGGCGGGTGCCGTGGCCGACGGTGAGGATCGTGGGCCCCACACGCCCGAGCCTACCCGCCCCCGGCTCCGGGCCCTGCCGCGCTGCTACACTTCTCGCCGGCCTCGGTGAGGCCGCCTCGCCGGGGTCCTGCGGTCCCATCGTCTAGTGGCCTAGGACACCACCCTCTCAAGGTGGAGACACGGGTTCGAATCCCGTTGGGACTACGAGCTCCGGGCGACCGCCTCGGGCGGCCCCGGGGGTTCTGGCCCGGGTCCGCTCGCCCTCGAGCGGCGCTCGGACCGGCGAGCGGGGGGCTCGGGAACGACGGGTCGTTCGGAGGAGGCGTCATGCGCTGGTTCCGGCCGCTCGCCATCGGCGCCGCGCTCGTGCTCCTCGGCCGGCCGGCGCCGGCCGCGGGCCAGGTGGCGTCGAGGCTCCACGTGACCACCCCCTACCCCTCGGTGACGGTCGCACCCGGCGAGGAGGTGCGCTTCGACATCGACGTCGCCGCCCCCGCGTGGACCCCGGTGGACCTGCGGATCGCCGAGGCGCCGGAGGGCTGGGACGCCACGCTCCGCGGCGGGGGGTTCGTCATCGGCGGGGTCTTCACGGACGCCGAGGGCGTCGCCCAGGTCCAGCTCCAGGCCACCGTGCCGACCTCGGCCAGGCCGGGGACGTACCGGATCTCTGTCGTCGGGAGCTCGCCGGCCGGGACGAACGAGCTCGAGCTCTCGCTGCGGGTTTCCAAGGTCGAGCGCGGCGGCGTCTCGCTCACCACCGAGTTCCCCCGTCTCCAGGGCCCGGCCGGAGCCACCTACCGCTTCGACCTCGAGCTCCGCAACGCCACGCCGCGGGACGCCGTCTTCGATCTCCAGGGCGCGGGCCCGCCCGGCTGGCAGGTGACGGTGAAGCCGGCCGGGGAGGAGCTCGCCACCTCCGTCGACGTGGAGGCCGGCGGGAGCTCCTCGCTCTCCGTCGAGGTGGATCCCCCGGACCAGGCCGAGGCCGGCGTCTACCCCATCCTCGTCCAGGCCGCGGGCGCCGGGCTCACGGCCGAGGCGAAGCTCGCCGTGCGGATCATCGGCAACTACGGGCTCACCCTCACCACCCCGGACGAGCGGCTGAACGCCGACGTCGCGGCGGGCAAGCCCACGGAGGTCCCGCTCGTCGTCGTGAACGACGGCACGGCGCCGCTCCGGGAGGTCGAGCTCTCGGCCACGAACCCCACCGGCTGGACCACGGAGTTCCGGCCGGAGACGATCCCCGAGATCGCCCCGGGCGACAGCGCTCGGGTCGTCGCCGTCATCACGCCGAGCGAGGACGCCGTCGCCGGCGACTACGTCGTGACCCTCCGGGCCACGTCGGCGGAGACGAACGACGAGGTCGAGCTGCGCACGACGGTGAAGACCTCGGGCCTGTGGGGCCTGGTCGGCGTGCTCCTGATCCTCGCCGCGGTCGCAGGGCTCGGCTGGCTCTTCCAGCGGTACGGCCGTCGCTGAGGAGGGGGCCGTGGGCGAGGCCGCGACCACCGTCGAGGCCCGGGGGCTGACGAAGCGCTACGGCGACCTCGTCGCCGTGGACCACCTCGACCTCACGCTGCACCGGGGGGAGATCTTCGGGCTCCTCGGCCCGAACGGCGCCGGGAAGACCACCACCATCCTCATGCTCCTCGGCCTGTCGGAGCCGAGCGCCGGCACCGTGCGGGTCCTCGGGCTCGACCCCACCCGCCAGGCCCTGGAGGTCAAGCGGCGGGTGGGCTACGTGCCGGACGACGTCGGCTTCTACGGCGCGCTCACCGGGAGGGAGAACCTCCGCTACACGGCACGGCTGAACGGGCTCCGCGGCCGCGCCGCCGAGGACCGGATCGCCGAGCTCCTGCACGACGTCGGCCTGGAGGACGCGGCCGACGCCCGGGTCGAGACCTACTCGCGGGGCATGCGCCAGCGGCTCGGGATCGCCGACGCCCTGCTCAAGGACCCGGAGGTCGCGATCCTCGACGAGCCGACGGTCGGCATCGACCCGGAGGGCGTGGCGGAGATCCTCGAGCTCATCGCGTCGCTGGCCCGGGACCGTGGGGCGACCGTCCTGCTCTCGAGCCACCTCCTCCACCAGGTCCAGTCGGTGTGCGACCGGGTCGGGATCTTCGTCGGCGGACGCATGGTGGCGCAGGGCCGGGTGGAGGAGCTCGCCGAGCGCATCGCCGCCGGGCCCGTCACGATCGAGGTCGGGGTGGCCGGTGACGGCGACGTCGAACGACGGCTCGCGGCCGTGCCGGGGGTGCGGTCGGTGGAACGCGACGCCCGGGACCCCGACCGCTTCCTCGTCCGGGCCGACCGCGACGTGCGCGGCGAGCTCGCGCGGGCGCTCGTCGAGGCCGGCGTCGACCTGCGGTCCCTCGCCCGGCGGGAGGAGCGCCTGGACGAGCTGTACCGGCGGTTCTTCGAGGAGGCCGGCGATGGCCGCTGAGGCGCGCGCCGTGCCCCGCGGCGGCGGGTGGCGCATCGTGGCGAGGAAGGAGCTCGCCGACCACCTGCTCTCGCTCCGCCTCGCCGTGCTCCTCGTGATCATCACCCTCGCGGCGCTCGGCGCCGTGTACTCGACCTCCGGCGAGATCCGGAGCGCGGCCGAGGAGGCGAGCGGGACGCCGATGCTGTTCATCCGGCTGTTCACGGTCTCCGGGGAGACGTTCCCCTCGCTCCTCTCGATGCTCGGCTTCCTCGTGCCGCTCCTCGGACTGGCCTTCGGGTTCGACGCCGTGAGCTCCGAGCGGGCCCAGCGCACGCTCCCGCGCCTCGTCGCTCAGCCGATCCACCGTGACGACGTCATCAACGGGAAGTTCGTCGCCTCCCTGGCCGTGATCGCGGCCACGCTCCTCGCGCTCACGCTGCTCGTGGCCGGCCTCGGGATCCTGCGCCTCGGGATCGCCCCCTCGGCGGAGGAGGTCGCGAGGATCCTCGCCTGGTACGTCCTCACCGTGGCCTACGCGGGGGTCTGGCTCGGCTTCGCCACCTTCCTGTCCGTGGTCCTCCGCCGCGCGGCGACGGCCGCCCTCGTCTCGATCGGGGTGTGGCTCGTGCTCACCCTGTTCTCGAGCTTCCTCGTCGGCCTCGTCGCCGACGTCGTCGCCCCGGTGCCGGACCAACCGACCGCCGAGGAGGTGCTGGCCCGCGCGCGGTGGGAGATGTGGCTGGGGCGCATCTCGCCCCAGGGGATCTACGACGAGGCGACCGGCGTGCTGCTGAACCCGGAGGTCCGGACGGCCGGGATCCTCCTGCCGGAGCAGGTGGACCGGGCCATCCCCACGCCCCTCGCGCTCGACCAGAGCCTCCTCGCTGTGTGGCCGCAGATCGTGGCGCTCCTTGCCCTCGTCGCGGCGGCCTTCGCGGCGAGCTACGTGGCCTTCATGCGCCAGGAGATCCGAGCGTAGGGCGGAGCATCTCGGCCGCCTCCACGAGGTCCCGCGCGACGGGGCCCTCCCCGAAGCCGTGGTGCTCCCTCCCCCAGCGCAGCCCCAGGAACGACACCCCGGCGGCGCGGGCGGCCAGCCCGTCCCACTCGCTGTCCCCCACCATGAGGGCCTCGCGGGGATCGGCGCCGAGCCGGCGGAGCGCCTCCAGCACCTGGTCGGGGTAGGGCTTGATCCGCAGGGCCACCTCCCGTGCCACCACCGCGTCCGCGCCGATCCGGTGGCGGCCGAGGACCGCGGCCGCCGCCCGGGGGCCGAGGAGCGTCACCACGGCCCGCGGCCGTTCGCCGAGGGCCTCCAGGAACACGTCGAGCCCGGGCATCGGGTGGGAGGCCGTAGCGCCGCGCAACTCGTAGCCCTCGATCGCCTCAGAGGCACGCTCCCAGCGCTCCCGATCCTCCCAGAGCGCGACCAGCAGCCGCATCGCTTCCAAGGCGCACCGACCCCAGGGCGCCTCCGGGACCTCGACCTCCGACCCCCGGCCCGCCACCCGCCGGGCCTCCTCCACGGCGGCGCAGTAGTCGACGTGGTCCTCCACGTTCACGAGGGTCTTGTCCAGGTCGAGGAGGACCACGCGGGCCGTCGACGGCGTTCCGGGAGCGCCGGAGCGCACGGGGGGCGCGACGTGCCTCACGACCCCCCCTCCGTGGCCAGGAACCACCGCACCACACGGTGGAACTCATCGGCGCGCTCCAGCTGCACCCAGTGGCCGCAGCGCGGGAAGAGGCAGAGCCGGGCGTCGGGCACCAGGTTCGCGACCCGCAGGCTCGTCGCCTCCCACGGGATCACCTGGTCCTCGAGCCCGTGGATCAGCAGCACCGGTTGTTGGATCCCCG
>SIRV01000083.1 GCA_004366195.1 Actinomycetota bacterium | reverse complement strand
CCGCGGCGGTGCACGACGGGCGTACGCTCACCGCGGTGTGGCCGGGGTTCCGCGACCGCGCCCTCGGGATCGCCTTCGACGTCGGCTCGACGACGGTCGCCGGGCACCTGTGCGACCTGCGCACCGGCGACGTGCTGGCCTCGGCGGGTGCGATGAACCCCCAGATCCGCTTCGGCGAGGACCTGATGAGCCGGGTGAGCTACGCGATGCTGCACGTCGACGGCGCGGGCGAGCTGACCGACGCCGTGCGGGCGTGCCTCCGCGACCTGGTGGGGGAGCTCGTCGCCGCGGCCGGGGTCGAGCGGAGCGACGTGCTCGAGGTCACGCTGGTCGGCAATCCCGTCATGCACCACCTCGTCCTCGGGCTCGACCCGACGGAGCTCGGCGGCGCTCCCTTCGCGCCGGCCACCGACCGCGCGCTGCGGCTCCCGGCGCGGGACCTGGAGCTCGACGTGCACCCCGGCGCTCGGGTCTACGTGCTGCCGCTGATCGCCGGCCACGTGGGGGCCGACACGGCCGCGGTCATCCTCGCGGAGGCGCCGGACCGGCGGGACGGGGTGACCCTCGTCGTGGACGTGGGGACGAACGGCGAGATCGTGCTGGCCGCGGACCGTCGGCTCCTCGCGGCCTCCAGCCCCACCGGTCCGGCGTTCGAGGGCGCCCAGATCTCGGCCGGTCAGCGGGCCGCCCCCGGCGCGATCGAGCGGGTGCGGATCGACCCGGCGACGCTCGAGCCGCGGTTCCGGGTGGTGGGCGGCGTCGCTTGGTCCGACGAGCCGGCCTTCGCCGGGACCCGGGTCACCGGGATCTGCGGCTCGGGCATCATCGAGGTCCTGGCCGAGCTGTTCCTCGCCCGGGCGCTCACCCCCGAGGGCGTCATCGACCCCGCCGCCGCGGCGCGGAGCCCGAGGATCGTCCCCGAGGGGAGGACGTACGCGTACGTGCTGCACGAGGGACCCCCCGAGATCCGCGTGACCCAGAACGACGTCCGGCAGGTGCAGCTCGCCAAGGCGGCGCTGTACGCGGGATGCCGTCTGCTGATGGACGCGGCCGGCGTGGAGCGGGTGGACCGCATCCGTCTCGCCGGCGCGTTCGGGGCGCACATCGACCCGCTCCGGGCACTGGTGCTCGGCCTCGTCCCGGACTGCGACCCGGCCCACGTCACGAGCGCCGGGAACGCCGCCGGCACGGGCGCGCGGATCGCCCTCCTCAACCGGGCCGCGCGCGCCGAGATCGAGGCGACGGTGCGCCGTGTGGAGAAGGTCGAGACCGCGGTCGAGCCGCGGTTCCAGGAGCACTTCGTGGGAGCCATGGGGATCCCCCACGCCACCGACCCGTTCCCCCGCCTCGCCGAGGTCGTGCCGCTCCCGGCGCGTCCGGCCGCGGCGGGGGGCGGACGACGACGGACGAGGAGCCGCGCATGAGCGACGACGCGATCCCGAGGCGGCGGGCCGGCGGACGGGCCGCCCGACAGGCCGCGCGCCTGCACCAGGTCCAGGAGGCGGTCCCGTACATCACCCGGACGATGCGACCGTTCGAGGTCCTCTCCGAGGATGGCCTCGAGCTGATCGAGCGCAACGCCGACACGATCCTCGAGCGGGTGGGCGTCGTGTTCCGCGACGCCGACGCGCTCGAGCGCCTGCGCGCCGCCGGCTGCGAGGTGGAGGGCGAGCTCGTGCGCTTCCCTCGCGGGCTGGCGCGGAGCATCGTGCAGGCGAGCGCCCCCCGCGAGTTCGTGCAGCACGCGCGCAACCCGGCGCGCTCGGTCCGGATCGGCGGGGAGGCGACGGTGCTCGCGCCGGCGTACGGCTCGCCCTTCGTCCGCGACCTCGACCGCGGTCGGCGCTACGGGACCATCGAGGACTTCCGCAACTTCGTGAAGCTCGCGTACCTGAGCCCCTGGCTCCATCACTCGGGGGGGACGGTGTGCGAACCGGTGGACCTGCCGGTGAACAAGCGGCATTACGAGATGGTCTACGCGCACCTGCGCTACTCGGACAAGCCGTTCATGGGCTCGGTCACGCACCCCCTCCGCGCCGCCGACACCGTCGAGATGGCGAGGATCGTCTTCGGCCCGGACGAGCTCGAGCGCAAGACGGTCGTCATGAGCCTCATCAACGCGAACTCGCCGCTCGTGTGGGACGCCACGATGCTCGGGGCGGCGCGCGTGTACGCCGAGGCGAACCAGGCGGTGATCATGACCCCCTTCATCCTGGCCGGGGCCATGTCGCCGGCGACGGTCGCCGGGACCGCGGCCCAGACCCTCGCCGAGGCGCTCGCCGGCATGGCCTACGTCCAGCTCGTGCGGCCCGGCGCCCCGGTGGTCTTCGGCTCGTTCGCGTCCTCGATGTCGATGCAGTCCGGCGCACCGACCTTCGGGACGCCGGAACCGGCGCTCGTGCTCTACACGCTCGCGGCGTGCGCGCGGCGGCTCGGCGTCCCGTTCCGCTCGGGCGGCGCCCTCACCGCCTCGAAGATCCCCGACGCGCAGGCCGCCTACGAGTCGGCGAACACGCTCCAGCCGACGCTCCTCGCCGGCGTGAACTTCGTGCTGCACGCGGCGGGGTGGCTGGAGGGCGGCCTGACCATGGGCTACGAGAAGTTCGTCATGGACGTGGACCAGTGCGGCATGCTCCACGCCTTCGCCCGTGGCGTGGACCTCTCCGAGAACGGCCAGGCCCTCGAGGCGATCATCGAGAACGGGCCCGGCCAGCACTTCCTCGGCTCCGCGCACACGTTGGCCAACTTCGAGACGGCCTTCTACCGGTCCACGATCGCCGACAACAACAGCGTGGAGCAGTGGGAGGCGGAGGGCGCGCTCGACGCCGCCCAGCGGGCCAACGCGATCTGGAAGCGCATGCTCGCCGAGTACGAGCCGCCGCCGATGGACGAGGCGGTCGACGAGGAGCTCCGGGAGTGGATCGAGCGCAAGAAGGCGTCGTTCCCCGATGCGAACGAGTGAGCCCCGTCCGCGGACGCTCGGGGCCCTCGGGCCCGCCGAGCGCGAGGCCCTGCGCCGCGTCGTCGCCGCGGCCCGGTTCGAGCTGATCCCGCTGCCGTCCGCCCTCGAGCGGGCGGAGGACCTTCCTCCGGACGCGCCCATCACCGTGACGGCCTCGCCGAGCCGGGGGATCGAGGCCACGCTGGATCTGGCGTCGGAGCTCGCGGCGCGCGGGCATCCCGCGACGCCGCACCTGTCGGCCCGCCTGATCCGCGACCGCGCGCACCTCGGGGAGGTGCTCGCGCGCTGCCGGGAGGCGGGCATCCGGGAGGCCTTCGTGGTGGGCGGCGACGGCGACGGGTCGGGCGGGTTCGCCGACGGTCTGGCGCTGCTCCGCGCCCTCCACGAGCTCGGGAGCCCCTTCGCGCGCCTCGGGGTGCCGGGCTACCCGGAGGGCCACCCCGAGATCCCTCGGGCCGCGCTGCGCGAGGCGCTCCTCGCCAAGGCGCCGCTCGCCCACTGGGTCACCACGCAGATGTGCTTCGACCCCGCCGCCCTCGCCGCCTGGATCGCGGACGTCCGCGGGGCGGGGGTCAACCTCGAGATCCACCTGGGCGTGCCGGGGGTCGTCGACGTCGCGAGGCTCCTCGCGATCGGCGCGCGGATCGGGCTCGCCTCCTCCGCGCGCTACCTGCGCAAGAACCGCTCGCTCCTCGGTCGGATCGCCCGTGGGCGCTTCGGCCCCGACGGCCTCCTCGAGGCCCTCGCGCCGACGCTCGCCGATCCCGCGGCCGGTGTGACCGCGCTCCACGTCTTCACGTTCAACCAGGTCGGCCCCACCGTCGCCTGGCGCGCGCGGATGCTGGAGGCGCTCGCTGGAGGCGCTCGAGGGGTGAGGGCTCCTCAGGCGCCCCG
>SIRV01000082.1 GCA_004366195.1 Actinomycetota bacterium | reverse complement strand
GGGGTCGGTGGTGGAGCAGATCGCGACCTCGGTGGCCCGGGATCCCGAGCACCCGCCGGTCCTGCTCGAGGGACCCGACGTGGAGGCCTTCGTGGACCCCGAGCGCCTGCGCCTCGTGCTCGAGGCTTTCGTGGAGGCCCTGGTGTGGTGGGCCCGGGAGGGCCCGATCCGGGTCTCGGCCGAGCGCCTGGACCGTCGGATCCGGGTCCGTGCGGCGAGGCGAGGGACCGAGCTCGGCCCGGAGGCCGCCGAGGCCCTGTTCGAGCCCCGGGCCCCCGGCACCGGCGGCGGGAGCAAGATCGGGCTGTGGGTGGCCCGGGGCGTGGCGGAGGCCCAGGGGGGGACGGCGAGCGCGCGCGTGGAGGACGAGCTCGTCTTCGTCGTGGAGGTCCCGGAGGCCGAGCTCGCCGACTGACGGCCCCGGTGCGCGGAAGGGCGCTTGCTAGACTCGCGGCGCCATGGACCCCGAGCAGGCCCGTCGCACCCTGGAGACCGAGCGCGAGCGCGGCCTCCGGGCCATCGCCGAGGCCGCGTCCCTCGAGGAGCTGGAGCGCGCTCGTGTGGCGTTCCTCGGTCGGCGCTCGCCCTGGTCGGAGGTCCAGCGCTCCCTCGGTTCGCTCTCGCCGGAGGCCCGGCGCGAGCTCGGGCGCCTGGCGAACGAGGTGAAGGCGGCCCTGGACGACGCGCTCGCCGCCCGGCGGGCCGAGCTGGAGGCGCGCGCCGAGGACGAGCTGCTTCGCTCCGACCGCGTCGACGTCACGCTCCCGGGTCGCCGGCCTCGCCCGGGCTCCTTCCACCCCCTCACCATCGTCCAGGAGGAGATCGTCGCGATCTTCACCCGCATGGGGTACCGGGTGGCCGAGGGACCGGAGATCGAGGACGACTGGCACAACTTCGAGGCCCTGAACATCCCGCCGGACCACCCGGCGCGGACGATGAAGGACTCGCTCTACATCGACGTCCCCGGACTCCTGCTACGGACGGAGACCTCCGCCGTCCAGATCCGGACGATGGAGCAACAGGGCCCGCCCGTCTACGTGGTCGCGCCGGGGCGCGTGTACCGCCGAGAGGCGGTGGATGCGACGCACGGCTCGGTCTTCCACCAGGTCGAGGGGCTCGCCGTCGACGAGGGCATCTCCTTCTCCGACCTCAAGGGCACGCTCGAGGCCTTCGCTCGGGCCCTGTTCGGGCCGGAGCGCCGCGTGCGCCTCAACCCCGACTACTTCCCCTTCGTCGAGCCGGGGGCGCAGGTCGCGGTGTCGTGCTTCCTGTGCGACGGGGTCGGATGCCGGGTCTGCGGGAACGGCTGGATCGAGCTCCTCGGCGCCGGCATGGTCCACCCGAAGGTCCTGGAGAACTGCGGGTACGACGCCGAGCGCTACACGGGCTTCGCCTTCGGCATGGGGGTGGAGCGCGTCGCGATGGTCCGCTACGGCGTGAACGACCTCCGCCTGTTCTACGACGGCGACGTCCGGTTCCTCGAGCGGTTCGAGGGGGCGGCGTGAGGGTCGTCCTGTCCTGGCTCCGCGAGTTCTGCCCGACCGTGCTGTCGGCCGAGGAGCTCGCCGAGCTGCTCACCAGCAAGGGGGCCGAGGTCGAGGCCATCGAGCGGCCCTGGGAGCGCCTGCAGGGGGTGATCGTGGCGCGGGTGCTCGAGGTCCGCGACCACCCGAACAGCGACCGGCTGTGCGTCGCCCGCGTCCACACCGGGTCCGGGGAGACCGAGGT
Organism: Actinomycetota bacterium; assembly: GCA_004366195.1. Taxonomy (GTDB): domain Bacteria; phylum Actinomycetota; class UBA4738; order UBA4738; family HRBIN12; genus HRBIN12. Next base: position 25,822 of record SIRV01000082.1, on the reverse strand, counting down.
CGTGGTCGGCGTCCGCAACATGGCGCCCGGCGACCTCGTACCCCTCGCGGGGCCCGGCGCGACGGTTCCCCTGCTGCCGGAGCCCCTCGGGGCCCGCGAGATCCGTGGCGTGGTCTCGAACGGGATGCTGTGCGCCCCCGACGAGCTCGGGATCTCGCCCTCCCACGAGGGGATCCTCATCCTCCCGCCGGACCTCGAGCCGGGCGCCGACCTCAAGCGGGTCCTGGGGCTCGACGACGCCGTGCTCGACATCGAGGTGACGCCGAACCGCCCCGACTTCCTCTCGGTGATCGGGATCGCCCGCGAGGTGGCCGCGGCGACCGGCACCCCCCTGCGGATCCCCGAGCCGAGCTTCCCCGAGGACCCCGAGCGGGCCGAGGACGTGGCCACGGTGCGCGTCGAGGACCCCGAGCGCTGCCCTCGGTACCTCGCGCGCGTGCTCCGGGACGTGCGCCACACGGCCTCGCCGATCCCCGTCCAGGCCCGGCTCACGGCGGCGGGGATGCGGCCGATCTCGGCGGCCGTGGACGCCACGAACTACGCGATGCTCGAGATCGGGCAACCCCTGCACCCGTTCGACCTCGCGCTCCTGAAGGGCCCCGGGATCGTCGTGCGGCGGGCCCGCGAGGGCGAGCGCATGGTCACGCTGGACGGGGTGGAGCGCGTCCTCACCGCCGACGACCTGCTGATCTGCGACCTCGAGCGACCCGTCGCCGTGGCCGGCGTGATGGGCGGAGAGGTGGCCGAGATCTCGGAGACCACGACCGACGTCCTGCTGGAGTCCGCCTCCTTCGAGCGGGGCGGGATCCAGCGGACGCGGCGCCGGCTGGAGCTCTCCACGGAGGCGTCCATGCGGTTCGAGCGCGGCGTGGATCCGGAGGCCGTGCCGCGCGGCGCCGACCGCGCCTGCGAGCTGATGGTCGCCTGGTGCGGCGCCCGCGTGCTCGCCGGGGCCGTGGACGTCGGGCGGGCCCCCGAGCGCCGTTGGGTCTCGATGCGCGCCTCCCGTGCCTCGATGCTGATCGGCTACCAGGTGACCCCGGCCGACGCCGTCGAGGTCTTCGACCGGCTGGGGATGACGAGCCGGACCGAGGGCGAGGTCGTGCGCGTGGAGATCCCCGGCTACCGCGTGGACATCGAGCGCGAGGTGGACCTCATCGAGGAGGTCGTCCGGATCCAGGGGTACGACCGGGTCGGGTCCACGCTCCCGCCGGTGCGGCAGGCCGGCGGCGTGCCGGAGACGGTCGCCTTCCTCCACCGCATGCGCGAGCTCCTCGTCCGGGCCGGCCTCCGCGAGGTCCAGCTCGTGCCGTTCGTCTCCGAGGCCGACCTCGCACTCACCGGGGCCGGGGACGCGATCCGCATCACGAACCCGCTCCAGGCCGAGGAGGGCTGGCTGCGGACCTCGCTCCTCCCGAACCTCCTGAAGGCCGTCCGGCGTAACCTGCACCGGCAGGTCCGCAGCGTCGCCCTCTTCGAGGTCGGAACGGTGTTCCGGCTGCGCGAGGGCCGACCGGAGGAGCGGCCGAGCGCCGCCTTCGCCCTCACCGGCGTGGCCGACCCCGGCTGGACGGGGGGCGGGCGCGTCTACGACGTGTTCGACGCCAAGGGCGTGCTGGAGGCGGTGGCGGCGGGGCTCGGCCTCCGGCTCGAGCTCGGGACCGCGCCGGGGCGGCCCTTCCACCCCGGCCGATCGGCGGAGGTGCTCTTGGAGGGCGAGCGGGTTGGCGTGCTCGGCGAGCTCCACCCGAGCGCCGCGGCCGGGCTCGACCTCACCGGCCGGGTCGCCGTCGGCGAGCTCGACGTGCCGAGGCTGCGGGAGGCGACCCTGCGGGTCCGGATCGTCGGCGCCGAGGTTCCGCGCTTCCCGCCGGTCCGTCGGGACCTCGCGTTCGTGGTCGACGCCGACGTCCCCGCGGCGGCGGTGGAGGCCGCCCTGCGCGAGGCCGCCGGAGAGCTCCTCGACGCCTGTCTCCTGTTCGACGTCTTCGAGGGCGCCCCGCTGCCGGCCGGCAAGCGGAGCCTCGCCTTCTCCATCGACCTGCGAGCGCCGGACCGGACGCTCGGGAGCGAGGAGGCCGACGCCGTCGTGGCCCGGATCGCGGAGCGCCTCGGGCGCGAGCTGGGCGCCGAGCTGCGCGCCGGCTGAGCGTGCGGCAGGCTGCGGCGGACCCGGATAGACTCCGTCCGATGGAGCGCGATTACCTGTCCGTGGACGACCTCAGCGTCGAGGAGCTGGCCATGCTCCTCGACCTCTCGGCGGAGGTCAAGGCCAAGCCCGAGGACCACGCGACGGCGCTCGCCGGGCGGCAGGTGGCGCTGATCTTCGAGAAGCCCTCGACCCGCACCCGCGTCTCCTTCGAGGTGGCGGTGGCCTCGACGGGCGGCCACCCGATCCCGTTGTCGTCCTCCGAGCTCCAGCTGGGACGGGGGGAGACGATCGAGGACACCGGTCGGGTGCTCTCGCGGTACGTCGACGCGATCGTGCTCCGGACCTTCGAGCAGGAGCGGCTGGAGCTGCTCGCCCGGGCCGCCACGGTGCCGGTGATCAACGCGCTCTCGGACTTCGAGCACCCGTGCCAGGCCCTGGCCGACCTCCTCACGATCCGCGAGATCAAGGGAGGCCTCGCCGGTCGGACCCTCACGTACCTCGGCGACGGGAACAACGTCACGCACTCCCTCCTGCTCGCCGGGGCCAAGGCCGGGGTGCACGTGCGGGTCGCCACCCCGCCGGGGTTCGAGCCCATCCCCCAGGTCGTGCAGCGCGCGACCGAGATCGCCGAGGGCACGGGCGGCAGCGTCCGCCTCACCCACGACCCGATCGAGGCCAGCCGAGACGCCGACGTCCTGTACACCGACGTCTGGGCGAGCATGGGCCAGGAGGCCGAGGCCGAGGAGCGAGCCCTCGTGTTCCCCGCGTACGCGCTCGACGCCGAGAAGGTGGCCGTGGCCCGGCCGGACGTCACGGTGCTCCATTGCCTGCCAGCCCACCGCGGGCAGGAGATCACCGACGAGGTGATCGACGGTCCCCACTCGGCCGTCTGGGACCAGGCCGAGAACCGGCTCCACACGCAGAAGGCGCTGCTGCTGTTCCTGCTCGGCGCCGTCTGACCCCCACGGAGGAGCGCATGCCGCGCGCCAACGATGCCGTCGAGGCGGTGCTCCAGGAGTACGCGGACCTGCTCTCGATCCTCTCCGAGGATCCCTTCAAGGCCCGGGCGTACGAGAAGGCGGCGCGGGCCGTCGGGGGCTACCCCGCGGACATCGCCGACTTCGACCTCAAGCGGATCCTGGAGATTCCGAGCGTCGGCCGCTCCATCGGGGAGAAGATCCTCGAGTTCCTCCAGACCGGCAAGATCGCGGCCCTCGAGGAGCTCCGGGCGAAGATCCCTCCGGGCGTCCGCGAGATGATCCGCATCCCCGGCCTCGGGCCGAAGCGGGCGATCGTCCTGTACCGGGAGCTCGGGGTGGCCTCCGTGGACGAGCTGCTCCGGGCGATCGACGAGGGGCGCCTCGCCGGCCTGCGGGGGTTCGGGCCCAAGACGGCGGAGAACATCCGGGCCGGCATCGAGCGCCTCCGCGGCGCCGGCGGCCGGGTCCTGCTCTCGGTGGCGCTGGACCTGGCGGAGAGCCTGGAGGAGCGCCTCGGCCGGGTTCCGGGCGTCGAGCGGATCGCCCACGCCGGGTCGCTCCGGCGGATGTGCGAGACCATCGGCGACGTCGACCTGCTCGTGGCGAGCCGCGACCCCGGGCCGGTGATGGACGCCTTCACCACCCTCCCAGACGTCCGGCAGGTCCTGGCCAAGGGGGAGACGAAGTCCTCGGTCGTGACGGAGGCGGGCGTCCAGGTCGACCTTCGGGTCGTGCCGCCCGAGGTCTGGGGGGCGGCGTTGCTGTACTTCACCGGCTCCAAGGCGCACAACATCCGGATCCGCGAGATCGCCGTCCGCAAGGGGCTGAAGCTCAACGAGTACGGCCTGTTCCGGGCGAAGAGCGGTCGGCTCGTCGTGGCCGCGACGGAGGAGGAGGTCTACGAGCGTCTGGGCCTGCCGTGGATCCCGCCCACCCTGCGCGAGGACCGGGGCGAGATCGAGGCGGCCCTGGAGGGGACCCTGCCGGCGCTCGTCACCGAGCGCGACATCCGCGGCGACCTCCACACCCACACGAACCTCACCGACGGCCTGGCCACCCTGGAGCAGATGCTGGAGGCGGCGGCCGCCCGGCGGTACGCGTACTACGCGGTGACCGACCACGCGCCGAACCTCGCGATGCAGCGCATGACGGACGAGAAGATGCTCGAGCAGCGCCGGCGCCTGCGGGGGCTCCAGGAGCGCTACCCGAAGATGACGCTCCTGCACGGCTCGGAGCTCAACATCGACCCCGAGGGAGGCGTCGACTGGCCGTCGGGGTTCCTCGAGGGGTTCGACGTGTGCGTGGCCTCGATCCACTCCCACTTCAACCAGCCCAAGGACGTCATGACCCGGCGCCTGATCCGCGCCATGGAGAACCCGCACGTCCACATCATCGGCCACCCGACGGCCCGGCTGATCGGACGGCGGGAGCCGATCGACGTCGACCTCGACGAGGTGTTCCGAGCGGCGGCCCGCACCGGCACGGCGCTCGAGATCAACGCCTTCCCCGACCGCCTCGACCTGAAGGACGAGCACATCGCGTGGGCCCGCCGCTACGGGGTGCGGTTCGCCGTGAACACGGACGCCCACGCGACCCCCCATCTCGACGTGATGCGCTACGGCGTGGCGACGGCTCAGCGCGGCTGGCTGACGAAGGACGAGATCATCAACGCGTGGCCGCTCTCGCGCCTCCGCCGCTTCCTGCGCAAGGGCCGGTGAGGCTCGGCCGGCCCCTCCCGCGCTCCTTCTACGACCGCGAGGTGACGGTCGTGGCGCGGGATCTCCTCGGCCGGGTCCTGGTCCGCCGGCTGCGGGACGGGCGGCGGCTCGCCGTCCGGCTCGTGGAGGTCGAGGCGTACGCGCCGGACGACCCGGCGAGCCACTCCTACCGTGGGCCCACCGAGCGGAACCGGACGATGTTCGGGCCGCCGGGCCGCCTGTACGTGTACTTCACCTACGGGATGCACCACTGCCTGAACGTCGTGACCGGCCCCGCCGGCGTGGGAGCCGCCGTGCTCCTGCGCGCCGGGGAGCCGCTCGAGGGGTTGGAGGCGATGGCCGAGCGGCGCGGCACCCGGGACCCGCGGCTCCTCTGCTCCGGCCCCGGGCGTCTCGCGCAGGCGTTCGGGCTGACCCGCGAGCACGACGGGGCCGATCTCGTTCGGGGTCCGGACGTGCGGCTGCTCGAGGGCGAGCCGGTCCTCGACGAGCGGGTGGTCGCCACGACGCGGGTCGGGATCAACCACGGGACCGAGCGACCCTGGCGGTTCCTCGTGGCCGGCGACCCCTTCGTCTCGAGGGGTCGCCCTACGGGTTCACGACGATCGTGACCGTGGAGCCGAGCTCCGCCCGCTCGCCCGCGGCGGGGGACTGGGCCCAGACGACGCCCCGGCGATAGTCGCAGCCCTCGGCGTTCGGATCGCACTCCTCCTGGTAGGACACGGCGACGCGGAAGCCGGCGTTCCGCAGGGCGGCGGACGCGGCGCCCTCGGTCCGGCCGATGACGTTCGGCACCGTCCCCCTCTGGGGACTCCGCGACGGTGCTTCGGCGACGGAGATGGTGACGGTGCTGGTCTGCAGGGCCCGGTCCCCTGCGGCCGGGTCCTGGGCCACGACCGTCCCGGCGGGGGCATCGGCCAGGACGAGCTCCACCGCCACGTTGAAGCCCGCCGCGCGCAGGACGCTGGTCGCCTCCTCCCGGTCCATGCCGATCACGGAGGGGACCGTCAGGTACTGGTAGGAGGTCGGCTCGGTGCAGACCTCCGTGGGCTCCGTCCCGGCGATGAAGCGCACCGTGCGGATGTTCGCCGGCGGCGTGTAGGGGTTCGCCAGGCAGCCCTGGGTGACGTCGATCCGCACGGTCACGTACTCCACCCCGCCCTCGGGTTCGGGGAAGTCGCGGACCGGCATGTGCTTCGTCGCGTTGTACATGAAGGCGTGCCAGATCTGGGCCGGCCACGTCCCGCCGTACACGCGGATCCGGGTGGTCGGGTACTGCATCGAGATCTGGCCCTGGGGGAAGCCGACCCACACCGCGGCGACGAGCTGCGGAACCGCCCCCACGAACCACGCGTCGCGGTACAGGTCCTCCGTCCCCGTCTTGCCGAACTGGGGCCGGTACAGGCGGGCGGCCGTCCCGGTCCCGTACTGCACGACCTTCTCCAGGATGTCGACGGCGACGGCGGCCACGGCGGGATCGACGACCTGGACCGCCCTCCGCGGCGCCTCGTAGAGGATCCGACCGTCCGCGGTCTCGATCCGCTCGACCGGCGTGGGCTGGACGTGCGCGCCGCCGAAGGCGAGCGTCCCGTACGCGGAGGCCATCTCCAGGGTGTTCACCTCGTTCGAGCCGAGCACGGCGGCGGGCACGGCCTGCAGCGGCCCGTCCGGCTCGGTGGTGCGCGGGCAGCAGCCGCTCCCCATGCGCTCGGCGACCTCGACGATCTTCTCGGCGCCCTTCCACGCGTCCCCGCCGCCGAGCGCGATCTCGAGGTTCACGTACGCGACGTTGACGGAGTTCACCGTGGCGGATTCGAGGCTGATCGTGCCGTAGGCGTTTCCCTCGGCGTTCCCCGGCCGCCAGACCTCGCCGCTGGGCAGCGGGACGGAGGCCGAGGAGCCGTTCAGCGGCGAGGAGGGGGTGAACCCGTTCTCCAGCGCCGCCACCAGCGCGAAGGGCTTGAAGGCCGAGCCGGCCTGCCGGCCGGTGCTGCCGCCGGTCGCGAGGTTCACCCGGGCGAAGGGGTCGTCCTCGTCCCAGTAGTCCCGTCCGCCGACCATGGCCCGCACGAACCCGGTGCGGGGGTCGATCGCCGTCAGCGCCGCGTAGGGATCCCGCTCGTAGGGGAGGACCTGACGGACGGCCCGCTCGGCGAAGGCCTGCAGGCGCGGCGAGAGCGTGGTGGTGATCCGCAGGCCGCCCTTGAAGAGGAGGTCGTACCGCTCGGCCACCGTGTCCCCGAACCGAGGGTTGGACAGGAACCACTCCTTGACGTAGTCGACGAAGTAGGGCGCGGGGTAGCGACGTGCGTCCTCGTCGGGGGTCGCGAGCTCGATGGGGGAGGCCACCGCCGCATCGTGCGTCGCGCGGTCGATGAGCCCTTGCTCGAGCATCGCGTCCAGCACCTGGTTCCGCCGTCGGAGCGCGCGGGTGGGATGGGCGATGGGGTCGTAGTCGACGGGAGCCCGGATCAGGCCGGCCAGCAGTGCCGCCTGGGGCAGGGTCAGGTCCTCCGCGTCGGCGTCGAAGTACGTGCGCGCCGCCGCCTGGACCCCGTAGGCGCCGTTGCCGAAGTACACGGTGTTGAGGTACCGGGTGAGGATCTGCTCCTTCGTGAGGCGCTGCTCGAGCTGCCAGGCGAGGTACGCCTCCTTGAGCTTCCGCGAGAGGGTCTCCTCGGTGCCGACGTAGAGGTTCTTCACCAGCTGCTGGGTGATGGTGGAGGCGCCCTGAGCGATCCTGCCCTCGGTGAGGTTCACGTACGCGGCCCGCAGCAGCGCCTTGAGGTCCACGCCGTGGTGCGCGAAGAACCGTTGGTCCTCGATGGCCACGGTAGCGTCCACCATGGCGCGGGGGATGTCCTTCCAGTGAACGATGACCCGATCCTCCCCAGCGTGCAGGGTCGTGATCAGGCTCCCGTCGGCGGCGTACAGGAAGGAGGTCTGCGGCAGCGGCCGAGCGTGCGCCCGCTCCTCCTCCAGGGTCGGCAGCTCGCAGGCGGCCGCGAGCAACGCCGACGCGCAGAGGAGGACCGCGAGCCGTCGCATATCCCCATCTTCGCACGTCGGCCCCCCGGGGACGGCTGGTAGCATCCCGACGCCCATGGGCCCCGCCGACCTGGATCAGCTGCTCGCCGGTGTGGCGACCGTCGTGCCCGAGGACGGTCTGGCGCGCAAGCTCGAGCTCGGCCGACCGCTCCGCGTGAAGCTCGGTCTCGACCCCACGGCCCCCGCGGTCACCCTCGGGTGGGCGGTCGTCCTGCGCAAGCTCCGGCAGTTCCAGGACCTCGGCCACGTGGCCGTGCTGATCGTCGGGGACTTCACGGCCCGCGTCGGCGACCCGTCCGGCAAGAGCGATACGCGACCGCGTCTGTCGAAGGAGGAGGTCGAGACCTACGCCGCCCGGCTCCTCGACCAGTTCTGGCTGATCCTGGACCGGGAACGGACGGAGCTGCGGCGCAACTCGGAGTGGCTGGAGGGGCTCTCGATGGAGGATGTGCTGCACGTGACGGCGCAGGCCACGGTGGCCCGGATGCTGGAGCGGGACGACTTCGCCAAGCGCTACGCCGAGGGTCGGCCGATCACCATCATGGAGCTGCTGTACCCGCTCCTGCAGGGGATGGACTCCGTGGCGGTCCGCGCCGACGTCGAGCTCGGTGGGTCCGACCAGCTCTTCAACCTCCTCGTGGGGCGCGACCTGCAGCGGGCCTACGGTCAGGAGCCCCAGGTCGCGCTCACGATGCCGCTGCTCGTCGGGACGGACGGCGTGCAGAAGATGAGCCAGTCCCTCGGCAACTACATCGGCATCACCGAGGACCCGGACTCCATGTTCGGCAAGCTCGTCCGGATCCCCGACGAGCTCATCGTTGAGTACCGGCGCCTGACCCTCGACTTCTTCACCGATCCCTCCGAGACGGAGCGGGTTGCCAGGGGCCTCGCCGACGGGACGCTGAACCCCTGGGCCGAGAAGCGTCGGCTGGCCCGGGAGGTGGTCGATCTGTACCACGGGCCGGGCGCCGGCCGTGCCGCCGAGGAGCGGTTCGACCGCGTCCATCGCGAGCGGGAGCTCCCCGAGGAGATCCCGGAGGTCGAGCTCTCGCCGACCTGGGCCCGCGGGGAAGGGGGGCTGTACCTCCTTCCGAACCTGCTCTGGCTGACCGGCCTGGCGAGCTCGAAGTCGGAGGCCCGGCGGCTGATCGAGCAGGGGGGCGTCCGGCTGGACGGGAGCCCCATCACCGACCCCGAGGCCGAGCTCCCGGCGGAGGAGCTCCGGGGGCGGGTGCTCCAGGTGGGGCGCCGCCGCTTCGTCCGGCTCCGCTGAGGGCCTCGTGCTAGGATGAGGACAGCAGCACAGCGACCCGGCGTGCCCGGGCGGCGTTGACGCCGCCCGGTGCGTGCGCCTACGATAAGTGATCGGCGCGACCCCTTCCCGCGACGTCTCGCGCTGGGTGTCGCTCGCACCTTGAGAACTGGACAGTGTGCCAAAAGCCAGTGCGTACCACCCCCGTCGGGCCGGCGACGCTTCGGCGCCGACCGGTGCGGCGGTCGTACACGAGGTCCCCGCGGCAGAGCCGCCTCGGGGACCATCTCCGATCGCGAACGAGCCGGCCCTCGGGCCGGACGGAGCGATGTCTACGGAGAGTTTGATCCTGGCTCAGGACGAACGCTGGCGGCGTGCCTAACACATGCAAGTCGAGCGATCGGCCCGGGAGGGGTAACCCACCCGGGTACGGAGCGGCGAACGGGTGAGTAACACGTGGGTAACCTACCCCAGACACCGGGATAACCCCGGGAAACCGGGGCTAATACCGGATACTCCGGTCGGACCGCATGGCCCGATCGGGAAAGCTCAGGCGGTCTGGGATGGGCCCGCGGCCTATCAGCTCGTTGGTGGGGTAACGGCCCACCAAGGCGACGACGGGTAGCTGGTCTGAGAGGACGGCCAGCCACACTGGGACTGAGACACGGCCCAGACTCCTACGGGAGGCAGCAGTGGGGAATCTTGCGCCAATGCGCGAAAGCGTGACGCAGCGACGCCGCGTGGGGGAAGAAGGCCTTCGGGTTGTAAACCCCTTTCGGCGGGGACGAAGCCGGCTCAGCCGGTGACGGTACCCGCAGAAGAAGCTCCGGCTAACTACGTGCCAGCAGCCGCGGTAACACGTAGGGAGCGAGCGTTGTCCGGATTCACTGGGCGTAAAGCGCGCGTAGGCGGCCGCGCAAGTCGGATGTGAAATCCCGGGGCTCAACCCCGTGAACCGCATCCGATACTGCGCGGCTCGAGGCAGGTAGGGGGAGGTGGAATTCCCGGTGTAGCGGTGAAATGCGCAGATATCGGGAGGAACACCGGTGGCGAAGGCGGCCTCCTGGGCCTGTCCTGACGCTGAGGCGCGAAAGCTAGGGGAGCGAACAGGATTAGATACCCTGGTAGTCCTAGCCGTAAACGTTGGGCGCTAGGTGTGGGCGGCGATCGACCCCGTCCGTGCCGAAGCTAACGCATTAAGCGCCCCGCCTGGGGAGTACGGCCGCAAGGCTAAAACTCAAAGGAATTGACGGGGGCCCGCACAAGCGGCGGAGCATGTGGCTTAATTCGATGCAACGCGAAGAACCTTACCTGGGCTTGACATGCAGGGTGAAGCCGTGGAAACACGGTGCCCTACGGGGCCTGCACAGGTGGTGCATGGCTGTCGTCAGCTCGTGCCGTGAGGTGTTGCCTTAAGTGGCGCAACGAGCGCAACCCCTGTCCCTAGTTGCCAGCGGGTCATGCCGGGAACTCTAGGGAGACTGCCGGTGCCAAACCGGAGGAAGGTGGGGATGACGTCAAGTCATCATGCCCCTTATGCCCAGGGCTGCACACATGCTACAATGCGCGGTACAAAGGGCTGCGATCCCGCAAGGGGGAGCGAATCCCAAAAAGCCGCGCTCAGTTCGGATCGGGGTCTGCAACTCGACCCCGTGAAGCCGGAGTCGCTAGTAATCGCGGATCAGCAACGCCGCGGTGAATACGTTCCCGGGCCTTGTACACACCGCCCGTCACACCACGAAAGTGGGCAACACCCGAAGCCGGTGGCCCAACCCTCTTCGGAGGGAGGGAGCCGTCGAAGGTGGGGCTCGCGATTGGGGTGAAGTCGTAACAAGGTAGCCGTACCGGAAGGTGCGGCTGGATCACCTCCTTTCTAAGGAGCCGTTGGCATCCCGGTAACCCGGGCGACCGGGGGAACCGGCACGACTCCAGGTCGATCCACTGGCTAGTCGGTCGGCGAGACCGAGACGCCCGCTCAGTACCTCCGGGGAACGGCGACGCGGCGAGGTCGAGCCGATCGGGCACACTGTCCAGCTCTGGAGGTGCGAGCCTCCGAGCACCTTGAGAACTCGATAGCGAGCGCGAGCATCCAGAGCCAAGTTAGGAAGGGCTCACGGTGGATGCCTAGGCGCCAGGAGCCGATGAAGGACGCGTCGGGCTGCGATAAGCCTCGGGGAGCCGCCGAGAAGGCTGAGATCCGGAGATGCCCGAATGGGGAAACCCGGCCGGGGTCATGCCCGGTCACCCAGGCCTGAACCCATAGGGCCTGTGGAGGGAACCGCCCGAAGTGAAACATCTCAGTAGGGCGAGGAAAGGAAAGCAACCGCGACTCCCCTAGTAGCGGCGAGCGAACGGGGAAGAGCCTAAACCGAGACGGTGTGATAGCCCGGTGGCGTTGCCGTCTCGGGGTCGTGGGACCTGCGCGCACCCGCACCGGAGGGTGCAAGGAGTTACAAAACCGGCACGTAGACGAAGGCCATGGAAAGGGCCGCCGCAGAAGGTAACAGCCCTGTAGTCGAAACGCGACCGGTCTCCTCGCAGGGATCCCGAGTAGCACGGGGCCCGTGGAATCCCGTGCGAATCTGGGGGGCCCACCCCCTAAGGCTAAGTACTCCCTGGCGACCGATAGTGAACCAGTACCGTGAGGGAAAGGTGAAAAGCACCCCGGGAGGGGAGTGAAAGAGCACCTGAAACCGTGAGCCTACAAGCTGTCGGAGCTCTCGCTGGGTGACCAGCGGGGGTGACGGCGTGCCTTTTGAAGAATGAGCCTGCGAGTTCGCGGTGTGCGGCGAGGTTAACCGTTCTCGGGAAGCCGAAGCGAAAGCGAGTCCGAAATGGGCGCACAGTCGCACGCCCGAGACCCGAAGCCGGGTGATCTACCCATGGGCAGGCTGAAGCGAGGGTAAGACCTCGTGGAGGGCCGAACCCACCAGGGTTGAAAACCTGGGGGATGACCTGTGGGTAGGGGTGAAAGGCCAATCAAACCCGGTGATAGCTGGTTCTCCCCGAAATGCCTTTCGGGGCAGCCTCGGACGTTCAGCACCGGAGGTAGAGCACTGATTGGGCTAGGGGGCCTACAAGCTTACCGACCTCAGTCAAACTCCGAATGCCGGTGCTCCAGAGTCCGGGAGTGAGGCTGCGGGGGCTAAGCTCCGTAGCCGAGAGGGAAACAACCCAGACCGCCAGCTAAGGTCCCCAAGTCCGTGCTAAGTGGGAAAGGATGTGGGATCGCTGAGACAACCAGGAGGTTGGCTTAGAAGCAGCCATCCTTGAAAGAGTGCGTAACAGCTCACTGGTCAAGTGGTCCTGCGCCGATGATGTAACGGGGCTCAAGCACGGCACCGAAGCTGCGGGATCCGCCACCATGGCTCGGCCCTGAGGGGAGGCCCTCCGGGTCCAGGCCGGCGGATCGGTAGGGGAGCGTTCCGGCGCGAGTGAAGCGGCGGGGGAACCCAGCCGTGGACGCGCCGGAAGTGAGAATGCAGGCATGAGTAGCGAAAGACGGGGGAGGAGCCCGTCCGCCGAATGCTCAAGGTTTCCTGGGGAAGGTTCATCCGCCCAGGGTTAGTCGGGACCTAAGCCGAGGCCGACAGGCGTAGGCGATGGACAACTGGTTGATATTCCAGTACCACCTCATCCGCGCCCAGCCCGAGCCCGAGCCGCTAAGGGAACCCCTTCGGGGGCTACCGACCCGCTCGGTCCTAGGGCAGCGAAGGGGGGACGCAGAAGGGTAGGTCGACCCACGCGATGGTCGACGTGGGGCAAGTGTGTAGGGGGGTCCCCCAGGCAAATCCGGGGGGCCGTCAACCCTGAGGCACGATGCCGAGCCGATCGAGGCGAAGCGACCGATCCCATGCTGCCGAGAAAAGCCTCTAGCGAGTGGATGAGGTGCCCGTACCGCAAACCGACACAGGTGAGCAGGTAGAGAATACCGAGGCGATCGAGAGAACCCTGGTTAAGGAACTCGGCAAATTGCCCCCGTAACTTCGGGAGAAGGGGGACCACGTTAGGGTGACGGACCTCGCGTCCCGAGCCCGAGGTGGTGGCACAGACCAGGCCCAAGCGACTGTTTACTAAAAACACAGGTCCGTGCGAAGTCGCAAGACGATGTATACGGACTGACGCCTGCCCGGTGCCGGAACGTTAAGGGGAGGGGTCAGCCTCCTTCGGGAGGCGAAGCTCCGAACCTAAGCGCCGGTAAACGGCGGCCGTAACTATAACGGTCCTAAGGTAGCGAAATTCCTTGTCGGGTAAGTTCCGACCTGCACGAATGGCGTAACGACTTGGGCACTGTCTCAACCAGGGACTCGGCGAAATTGCAGTACGAGTAAAGATGCTCGTTACCCGCGACAGGACGGAAAGACCCCGGGACCTTTACTGCAGCTTGGTGTTGGGTTCTGGCAGGTGTTGCGTAGGATAGGCGGGAGGCGACGAAGCCCGGGCTCCGGCTCGGGTGGAGCCACCCTTGAAATACCGCCCTTCATCTGTTGGGACTCTAACCCGGGCCCGTGATCCGGGTCGGGGACAGCGCCTGGTGGGCAGTTTCACTGGGGCGGTGGCCTCCTAAACGGTAACGGAGGCGCCCAAAGGTTCCCTCAGCCTGGTTGGCAATCAGGCGTCGAGTGCAAGGGCATAAGGGAGCTTGACTGCGAGACCGACGGGTCGAGCAGGTGCGAAAGCAGGGCCTAGTGATCCGACGGCTCCTCGTGGTAGGGCCGTCGCTCAACGGCTAAAAGGTACCCCGGGGATAACAGGCTGATCGCTCCCAAGAGTCCATATCGACGGAGCGGTTTGGCACCTCGATGTCGGCTCGTCTCATCCTGGGGCTGGAGCAGGTCCCAAGGGTCGGGCTGTTCGCCCGTTAAAGAGGCACGCGAGCTGGGTTTAGAACGTCGTGAGACAGTTCGGTCCCTATCCGTCGCGGGCGTAGGAGACTTGCGGGGAGCTGCCCCTAGTACGAGAGGACCGGGGCGGACGTACCTCTGGTGTGCCAGTTGTCGCGCCAGCGGCACGGCTGGTTAGCCACGTACGGACGGGATAAGCGCTGAAAGCATCTAAGTGCGAAGCCCACCCCTAGATGAGGTCTCCCACTGGGTCGACCAGGTAAGGCCCCTCGTAGACCACGAGGTTGATAGGCCGGAGGTGTAAGCACGGCAACGTGTTCAGCCGACCGGTACTAATAGGCCGAGGACTTGGCTCCGCTCGCGCTCGCCATCGGGTTCCGAGCTCTGCTCGGGGCCGCACCTCCACCGCCTTCCCGAGCGATCGGGGACGGGACGTTTCGGTGGCCATAGCGGAGGGGAAACACCCGGATCCATCCCGAACCCGGAAGTTAAGCCCTCCAGCGCCGATGGTACTGCCCGGGGGACCGGGTGGGAGAGTAGGTCGCTGCCGGAACACCTTGCGAGAGAGCCGCCTTCGGGCGGCTCTCTCCGTTCCCGGACCTCTGTGCCCCGGGGTGCGGTGGACGGGTCGGGTAGGCTGGGTGCGTGCCGAAGCCCCTCCGCCCCCGCTCGACGTCGCGCGCGCCCCAGCGTCGGACCACGGCGCTGCCATCCGAGATCGTCCGCGAGCTGCGGGGCACGGCTCGCCCCGGCAAGGCCGAGGCCGCGATCTCGCGGCTCGACCGGGCGGTGGAGCTCCTCGCGCGCGGGGATGCCCGGGCGGCCGCCGCCGAGGCGCTCAAGGCCAAGGCGCTCGCTCCGCGATCGCCGGCCGTGCGCGAGGTGCTGGGGATGGCCCTCTACCACCTCGAGCGCTATCGCGAGGCCCTGTCCGAGCTCCAGGCCTACCGCCGGATGTCGGGACGGGCGGACCAGAACCATCTCATCGCCGACTGTCTCCGCGCGGTGGGGAGGCCGGAGCGCGCGGTGGAGCTCGCCGAGGAGGCCCTCGCGGCCCGGGGCGTGCCCCTCGCGTCGAAGGCCGAGGCGGTGATCGTGGCGGCGAGCGCCCTCGCCGACCTCGGCCGCATCGAGCAGGCGCTGGGGCTCCTGCGGCGCGTCCGCACGCGCGAGGACGTGGCCTCGCCGGAGGTGCTCCGTGTCTGGTACGTCACCGGCTCGATCCTGGAGCGGGCCGGGCGCCTGCGCGAGGCCGAGCGGGAGTTCCGCAAGATCCTCCGCCACGACCCGGCCGCCTACGACGTGGCCGAGCGCGTCGCTCAGCTCTCCGGCTGAGCGACGCGCTCGGCGTGCTTGCGCCAATAGCGCACGATCCCCAGCGCGTTCATCCGGATCCCTGAGAGCAGCTCGAGGCGCTCGAGGTCGATCTCGGCCTCGGCCCCGGTCTCGATGTCGCGGCGGGCCTCCTGCTCGAGGAGGGCCACGATCTCTTCCACGTCGTCCGTGCGCTCGAGCGCGGCACGCACGGTCTCGGCCCACGAGCGCGTGCGCCGGGCCGCGAGCTCGCAGATGCGATCCACGTCGCGGACCGGCCCGAAATGCGAGAAGAGCACGAACGCGCCCCGCGCCCGCTGGCGGATCCGCTCGATGCTCGCGAGGCACGCCTCGAGGTCGAAGTCGGGCGGCGGCGTCGCGGGTCGGAGCACGGGGAGGTCGGGAAGGTGGATGCCGAGGGCGTCGCCGGAGAACACCGCCCCCGTGGCGGAGTCGGCGAGGGAGACGTGGTGAGAGGCGTGCCCCGGCGTGTCGAGGGCCTCGAGCGAGCGCCCGCCGAGGTCGATCCTCGCCCCGTCGGGCAGCGTGCGGAGCCGCTCGGGTGGCACCGGGATCACGGGGCCGAAGAGGGCGGCCATGCGGTCCTCGCCGTACAGCCTGGTGGCGCTCGCCACCAGGCGGGTCGGGTCCGCGAGGTGGGGGGCGCCCCGCTCGTGGACCCAGACCGTGGCCCTGGGGAACCGCCGGGCGAGCTCGCCGACGCCCCCCGCGTGATCGAGGTGGATGTGGGTGACGACGATGTGGGCGAGGTCGTCGCGACCGATGCCGAGGCGTTCGAGCCCGGCGGTGACGGCGTCGGCAGAGGTCGTGGGGCCCGTCTCCACGATCGCGGGCCGGTCCGCACGCAGCAGGTACGCGGCGGTGTAGCGCTCCCGCCCCCCGTAGAACGTGTCGATGGCCACGAGGCCGGGGGCGATCTCGACGGTGACGGGCTCCATGCGGCCAGTGTAGGCCCCGGGCGCCGCGAGCGGGGGGAGCCGTGTCGGTGGGGGGTGCTACGGTCCCGCCAACCGAACAGGAGGGGGGCTGGATGGTCTCGGTGAACGTGGTCGTGCTCGCCGGCACCGTCGCGACGGACCCCGTCGAGCGACGGATGCCCTCGGGCGACGAGGTCACCGAGCTCCGGCTCTCCGTTCCGGATGGCGGGAAGCGGCTCCTCCCCCTCCCGGTCGCGGCCTGGCATCGGGACGTCGGCAAGCGGGCCCTGGAGGGCATCGCCAAGGGCGACGAGGTCCTGGTCCACGGCCAGCTGGTCCGCCGCTTCTACCGGAGCGGAGCCGGGGCTCGGAGCCTCACGGAGGTCGTGGCGACCGGCATCAAGAAGCTCGAGCCGCGCGAGGGACCGTGATCAAGTCGGGTCGGCGTCGAGCGCTCGGATCACCATGCCGGAGCGGGGCTTCGGCCAGAAGAACGTGGACTTCTGGGGCAGCCGCTCGCCCCGCTCGACCACCTCCCGGATCCTCCTCGCCGAGGTGGCGGGGAGGATGTAGGCCGCCCGGGCCAGGCCGTGGCGCACGGCGTCCTCGGCCTCGACCGCGTCGTGGGTGAAGCGGAGGTCCGGGTCCCGCCCGGCGAGGGGCCCGCGGTGGAGCGCGAGGACCGTCGGCGGCTCGGCGCCGGCCAGGCTCATCAGCCGGTGGGAGAGGACCCCGCGGTCGAGCATCACCAGCCCGTAGCGCAGCCCCTCGTCGTCCACCGCGTCGAGGAGCTCGTGCAGGTCGGGGACCCGCGTTCCGCCCTCGCCGTCGGGGTCGCCCTCCAGGAGGAGGCGGTGGTAGGGCAGGACGGGTGGATCCTCCAACGCGGCGTCGACGAGGAGCATCATGACCCGGTCCCACGGGCCGGGGCCGTGGCGGGCGCGCATCTCACCGCGGTACCGGAGGGCGGTCGTGTAGCGATGGTGGCCGTCGGCGATCATGAGCCGCTCCGGCTCGAGCATCCGGCCGAGGTCGAGGCGCTCCGGGGGCACCACCCACAGGCGGTGCTCGACGCCGGCCTCGTCGGTCGCGCAGGCTTCGGGGGGCCGGCGGGTCACCGCGTCGAGCGCGGCCGCGAGGTCGGGCGCCGGGCCGGCGAACACGGCCTGGATGCAGGAGAGGTTCGCCCCGGTGGCGCGGAGGAGCCGCAGGCGGTCCTCGACCGGTCCCGGCATCGTGCGTTCATGGGGGAGGATCGAGCCGCCCCAGTCCTCGAGCTCGACGGCGGCCACGACGCCGCGGAGGCGGCGCTCGCGTCCGTGGAGACGGAACCGCATCTCGTACGCGAAGTACGCGGGGCCGTCGGTGGGGCGCAGCACCCCTTCCCCTCGCCAACGCTCGAGCGAATCCGCGGCGCCTCTATACTTGTCGCTCAGGTCGCCGCCCGGACGCTCCTCGCCGAGCTCCAGGCGGATGACGTTATAGGGACTGAGCTCCTGGAAGCGACGCCGCTCGGCCGGCGAGATCACGTCGTAGGGGGGCGTCGTGACCAGGTCGAGCGAGCCGACGCGCTCGCGGTCGAAGAGGAGCCCGACGAACGGGAAGACCCTGGACACGCGCCTTGTATAGCAGAGCCTCCGGAGAGTCCGCCTACGACCTGTACGTGCGGGGCACGCGCTTCCTGCGCGACGGGCACCCGCACCAGGCGGCCATGCTGCTCTCGCGCGCCAAGCTGCTGGAGCCGGAGAAGGCCTCGATCCGCGAGGCGCTCGGTCGGGCGTGGTTCCTCGCGGGGCGCATGGCCCGCGCACGCCGCGAGTTCGCCAAGGCCGTCGCGATCGACCCCGTGAACGACTACGCCCACTTCGCCCTGGGGCTCGCCTGCGAGCGCACGGGAGAGCGCACGCGCGCCCTGGCGCACCTCAAGCTCGCCGTGGCGCTCCGCCCGGGCGTGGACGAGTACGAGCGGGCCCTGGCGCGCCTGGGCGGCTGATGCGCCTCGCCGACGGGTACGACCCCATCCTCTTCGATCTGGACGGGGTCCTCTTCCGCGGCCCGGAGGTCGTCCCCGGCGGCCCCGAGGCCCTGGCGGCGCTGCGGCGAGACGGCCACCGGCTCGCGTTCGTGACGAACAACTCCGCGCGGACCCCGGAAGCGGTCGCGGCGATGCTCGGCGAGCTCGGGTACGAGGCGGACCCCGCGGAGATCGTGACATCGGCGCTCGTCGCGGCAGAGCTGGTCGCCGCTCGCGGGTACCGGCGCGCGTTCGTGATCGGCGAGGAGGGGGTCCGGCGAGCCCTCACGGAGGCCGGGGTCGAGGTCGTCGACGGGGAGCCGGAGCGGACCGATTGCGTCGTCGTGGGGTGGGACCGCGCGGTCACCTACGCGAAGCTCCGCCGGGCCTGCCTGCTCGTACAGCGGGGGGCCGCGCTCGTGGCGACGAACGACGACCGCGCGTACCCGGCGCCGGACGGCCTCTGGCCCGGCGCCGGGGCCCTGCTCGCCGTCATCACCACCACCACCGGAGCGGAGCCGGAGGTCGTCGGCAAGCCCTACCCGCCGCTGTTCGAGGCGGCCGTGCGCCGCGTCGGGGATGGGCGGCCGCTCGTGGTCGGCGACCGTCTCGAGACCGACATCGCCGGCGCGAACGCGCTCGGGTGGGACAGCGTGCTGGTCCTCTCGGGCGTCACGGAGGTCGAGCGACTCGCCGCCTCCGACATCCGCCCGACCTACGTGGTGGCGGACGTGCGCGCCCTGCTGGAGCCCCCGCCGGAGCGGGATCAGAAGTAGTCGGGACGCGGAGGCGTCCAGATGGTGGAGGGGGCCGACGGTCTCCGCCGCCCCCGGAAGAGCAGCCAGGTGACGACCATGCCGAACACGAAGCCCCCGACGTGGGCCCAGTACGCGACGCCTCCCGCGATCTGCGTCCCGAGCTGCCCGACCCCGCTGAACAGCTGGAGGACGAACCACATGGCGAGCAGCACGCCAGCGGGGAGGTCGACGGCCGTGATGAACCAGGCGACGATCAGGGTCGTGACGCGCGCGTGGGGGAACAGCACGAGGTAGGCGCCGAGGACCGCCGCGATGGCGCCGGACGCTCCGAGCGTCGGGACCGTGGAGCCCGGGCCCATCGCCAGCTGCATCAGCATCGCCGCGACGCCCCCGAGCAGGTAGAAGACGAGGAACCTGAGGCGACCCAGGCGGTCCTCGACGTTGTTCCCGAAGATCCAGAGGAAGAGCATGTTCCCACCGATGTGCAGCCAGCCGCCGTGGAGGAACATGGCGACGAACACCGAGGCGAGCCAGCTCTTGTCGGGACAGCGGCGAGCCATGTAGGACTGCACCTCGACACCGGCGCCGGACCCGAACTCCCGGTCGAGCGCCCGCCTGGCCGCCACTCCGCCCCGCGCGAGGTTCTCCCCGTGGGTGATCTCCCAGGGGATCGCCGCGTTGCAGAAGAAGAAGCCCTGCTGGCGCGCCTCGCTCGCGAACGTCGGTTGCCAGAGGAGGAAGGCGGCGAGGTTCGCGGCGATCAGCGCGAGCGTGATCCACGGCACGCGACGCGTGGGGTTCGCGTCCCGGATCGGGATCACGCCGCAGCCCCGCGCGCTCGGTCCACGGGCGAAGCGTAGCAAGGCAGCCCGCTGCGGCGGGCGCGAGCGGGCTATCCTGTGCGGGGACGACGAAGGAGGGATGCGATGACCAGCATCGCCGACGTCCGCAAGTTCATGGAGGCCGCCGTCGGCAAGCTCTCGCCGGCCAAAGCCGAGGCGCTCGCGCGCTCGCTCCTCAAGGGCGAGGGCAAGGACCGGGTCAGCAAGGCCGCCCAGGAGCTCCTGGAGTGGTCCCAGAAGAACCGCCAGCGGATCGCCGAGCTCGTCCGCTCCGAGGTGCGGTCCCAGCTCGCCGCGGTGGGCGTGGCGACCAAGGACGAGCTCGACGCGCTGAAGCGCCGGGTGCGCGAGCTCGAGCGGGGTGCCGCCCCCAAGCGCACGGCGACCCGCAAGGCGGCGACCCGCAAGGCCCCTGCGCGCAGGGCCGCGAGCCAGGCCACGCCCGCCGTCGAGACCGGCGGAGGGACCGCGTCGCCACCCTCCGCGTGACCCGACGCCGCCTCGACGCCGAGCTCGTGCGGCGCGGCCTCGTGCGCTCCCGCACCGAGGCCCAGGAGGCGGTGCGTCGGGGGCTGGTTCGGGTCGGCGGCGCCCCGGCGGCGAAGGCATCCTCCCTGGTCGGGCCGGAGGAGCCGCTGGAGATCCTCGGGCCGCCGCGGCCGTTCGCCTCTCGGGGCGGGGAGAAGCTCGACGCGGCGCTGGCGCGGTTCGGCGTCGACCCCGCGGGACGGGAGTGCCTGGACCTCGGCGCCTCGACCGGCGGGTTCACCGACCGGCTGCTCCGTGGCGGTGCGGCGCGCGTCACCGCGGTCGACGTCGGGTACGGGCAGCTCGCCTGGCACCTGCGGACGGACCCGCGGGTCCTCGTCCTGGAGCGCACGAACGCGAGGACGCTCACGCCGGAGCGGCTGCCCGCCCGCCCCGACCTCATCGTGGCCGACCTCTCGTTCATCTCCCTCACGCTCGTCGCCCCGGCCATCGCGAGGGTCGCCGCGCCCGGCGCCGACGTCATCGCGCTCGTGAAGCCGCAGTTCGAGGTGGGGCGCGAGGACGTCGAGCGCGGCGGCGTCGTGCGGGATCCCGCCGCGTGGCGCAGGGCCCTCGAGCGAGTCGCGAGCGCCTTCGCGTCGAGCGGCATCGGACCCGTCGCCGCCATGGCCTCGCCGATCCGAGGGCCCGCCGGCAACGTGGAGTTCTTCCTCCACGCCGTCCGGGGGCAGCCGGCTCGCGAGGTCGACCTCGACGCCGCCGTGGCGGAGGCGCTGGCGCTCGTCGGGGAGCGGCGGTGAAGCGGGTCGGCTTCGTCGTGCACCCCGACCGGGAGGCCGCCCATTCCGCGGCGGACCGGCTCGTCGGCTGGCTCGAGGAGCGCGGCGTCGAGTGCCGTTGGTTCCGTGACGACGGCGCCGGGAACGGCGCTCGGGCTCGGGCCTTCGCCGAGGGACTGGACCTCATCGTCTCGGTGGGCGGCGACGGGACGTTCCTCCACGCGGCGCACCTCGCCTCCCGCGCGTCCTGTCCGATCCTGGGGGTCAAGGTCGGCAGGCTCGGGTTCCTCACCGAGGTCGAGCCGGACGACGCGCCGCCCATGATCGAGGCAGCGCTGGAGGGCACCGCACACGTGGAGGAACGGATGGCGGTGATGGCCGAGGCCGTCGGAGGGGTCGCCTTCGAGCCCCAGTGGGCACTGAACGAGGTCATCGTGGAGAAGGAGGCGCGGCACCGGCTGGTCCGGCTCGCGGTGTTCGTGGACGACGGGTACGTGACGACCTTCTCCGCCGACGGCGTCATCGTGGCCACCCCGACCGGCTCGACCGCGTACTCCTTCTCCAGCGGCGGCCCGATCGTGACGCCCACCGTCTCCTGCCTCATCGTGACGCCGGTCGCGGCCCACATGGTCTTCGACCGCTCCCTCGTCCTCCACCCCGACCAGCAGGTGGTGCTGGAGGTGGTGGGCGATGAGGAGGGCCTGCTCTCGGCCGACGGGCGCGAGAGCCTGGAGCTCCCGATCGGTGCCCGGGTACGCATCCGCCGGGCGCCGAACCCCGCGCGCGTGGTCCGACGGCCCGACGCGCCCTCGTTCCACGCGCTCGTGCGGGAGAAGTTCGACCTCCCGGGCGAGCCGCCACCTCGCCGTCCGAGCGTGTGAGTGCCTCGGGGTAGCATCCGGCCATGCTCCGCGAGCTGCACATCCGGGGCCTGGGGGTGATCGAACGGGCCGAGCTCGAGCTGCACCCCGGGCTGAACGTGCTGACCGGCGAGACCGGCGCCGGCAAGACGATGATCACCGTCGGGCTCCAGCTCGCTTTGGGCCGCAGGGCCGCGGCCTCCCTCGTGCGTCCGGGAGCGGCCGCCGCCGAGGTGGATCTGAGGGCCGACGCCCCACCCGTCGCCGTCCGGGAGGGCTGGGCGGAGGAGGGCGAGGTGATCTGCTCCCGTCGCGTCGGGGCCGACGGCCGGAGCACCGCTCGCATCGGCGGGCGCCTCGCGCCGCTCTCGGCGTTGGCGTCCATCGGCGAGGAGCTCGTGGAGCTCCACGGCCAGCACGAGGGCCTCCGGCTCCTCTCGCCGTCCGCGCAGACCGCGTTCCTCGACCGCTTCGCGGGCCCCGACCACCTGGAGACCCTCCGCGCGCACGGCGAGGCCCACGCGCGGGCTCGGGCCCTCGCGGAGCGGCTGGAGGAGCTGGAGCGGGGAGAGCGGGACCGGGAGCGCGAGCTCGACCTCCTCGCCTACCAGATCCGCGAGATCGAGGCCGCGGCGCCGAGGCCGGGGGAGCGGATCGAGCTCGAGGCCGAGGCGGCGCGCCTCGCCCACGTCGAGCGCCTGCTCGAGCTGGCGGGCGAGGCCCTTCGGACCCTCGGGGACGAGGGTGCGGCCGGGGATGCGCTGGCCGGGGCCGCCGGCGCCCTCCGACGGGCCGCCGAGCTGGACCCCGCCGCCGGGACCCTGGCCGAGCGGGCCGGCGCGCTCGCCGAGGCGGCGACCGAGCTCCTGCGGGAGGCGCGACGCTACGCGGAGGGCCTGGCCGCCGACCCGGCCCGACTGGAGGAGGTCCAGGGGCGCCTCGCGGTCCTCGGGGACCTCCGTCGCAAGTACGGCGAGGACGAGGAGGAGGTCCTCGCCTACCTGGAGCGGGCCCGGGAGCGCGCGGCGGAGCTCGCCGGAGCGGAGACGCGCGCGGCGGCGCTGCGGGCGGAGCTGGAGGCCGCCCGAACGGCCCTCGCCGAGCTCGCCGAGCGTCTGTCGGAGGGGCGCCGGCGGGCGGCGCCGACCCTGGCAGAGACCATCGGGCGGGAGCTCCGCGAGCTCGGGATGGCCGGCGCCCGCGTGGAGGTGCGCCTCGTCCCCCACCCTGAGCCGACGGCGACGGGCCTCGAGCGAGCGGAGCTCGGCTTCGCGGGAGGGCCGGGACAGCCGCTCCTGCCGCTCGCCAGGGTGGCCTCGGGCGGGGAGCTCGCGCGCACCATGCTGGCCTGCCGCAGCGCCGTGGCCGACCTGGACGACGTCCCGACGCTCGTGTTCGACGAGGTCGACCAGGGGATCGGCGGCGAGGCGGCGCTCGCCGTCGGCCGACGTCTCGCCCGTCTCGCGGAGCGGCGCCAGGTGCTCGTCGTGACCCACCTGCCCCAGATCGCGGCCTTCGCCGACCACCACGTGCTGGTCGACAAGCGCGGCGGGACCGCCGCGGTGCGCGCCCTCGAGGGCGAAGAGCGCGTCGTCGAGCTCGCCCGGATGCTGGCGGGGATGCCGGGGAGTCGGGGAGCCGCCGTCCACGCCGAGGAGCTCCTCGCGGAGGCGGCTCGCCTGCGCGGGAGCCGCAGACGCCGACCGGCGCTCGCACGACGGCGGGGCTAGGCGGCGCCTTCCGAGACCTCGCGCCGGTCGGATAGGCTTGCCGTGCGGACGTCCGGAGGTCGGTCGTCCGCACGGGAGGTTCCCACGGCCACGTCGAGGACGCGAGGGCTGCGCGGTCGGCCGGCGCGGCGCGAGGCCCGCCCGGCCGAGACCCGCTCCGGCACGGCGCGGGTCGACCGCCGGACGAAGCGACTCGTGCAGCGCGCGGGGCCCGGCGACGTCGCGGTCATCGACCATGAGGACCTCGACCGGGTATCGGCCGAAGCCCTGGTCGCCGCCGGCGTGGTGGCGGTGGTGAACGCCGCGCGGTCCATCTCCGGCCGGTACCCGAACCTCGGTCCGAGGATCCTCCTCGCTGCGGGGATCCCGCTCGTCGACTCGGTCGGGCCGCTGTTGCTACGCAAGGTCCGCGAGGGTGACCCGATCCGCGTCGAGGGAGACCGGGTCTACGTGGGGGACCGGCTGGTCGGGATCGGGGTCCGACAGACCGAAGCCTCGGTAGCGAACGCCCTCGCCGAGGCGGAGCGGGGATTGGCCGATCGGTTCGATCGCTTCGCCCGCAATACCCTGGAGTACCTGCAGCGCGAGCGCGACCTGCTCTTCGGGGGCGCCGGGCTGCCAGAGCTCGACCACGACCTCGCGGGGCGCGCGATGCTCGTGGTGGTCCGCGGCTACGGCTACAAGGAGGACCTCGCCACGCTGGCCCCCTACATCCGCGACGTCCGGCCGGTCCTCGTCGGGGTGGACGGCGGAGCCGACGCGCTGCTGGAGGCGGGATACCGGCCCGACATCATCCTGGGCGACATGGACAGCGTCTCGGACGAGGCCCTGCGCCTGGCCCTGGAGCGGCCGAGGCGCCTTCGGCGCCGTCGGCCCGTCGAGGTCGTCCTGCACGCGTACCCGGACGGACGGGCGCCGGGCCGAGCGCGGCTGGAGGCGCTCGGCGTCCCCTACAAGGTGGTCCGAGCGGCGGGCACGAGCGAGGACGTCGCGTTCCTCCTCGGCCACGAGAAGGGCGCCGAGACGATCGTGGCCGTCGGCACCCACGGGAACCTGCGGGAGTTCCTCGACAAGGGCCGGGACGGGATGTCGAGCACGTTCCTCGTGCGGTTGCGGGTCGGGGAGATCCTGATGGACGCGAAGGGCGTCTCGCGCGTGTACGCGCCCCGGCTGCGGACGCGGGACGCGACGATCCTGGTCCTCGGCGCCCTGGTGGCCATGGGCCTCGTCATCGCGGTCTCGCCCTCGCTGCGGCTGTACGTGACCCTGCTCCTCGACGAGCTGCGCCAGTGGTTCTTCGAGCTGCGGGGCCTGCGGTGAGGCGGGGGTCGGTGCGGAGGGGTCGGTGATCTCGTTCCGCCAGCACGTCGTGACCATCGTGGCGATCTTCCTGGCGCTCGCCCTGGGCATGCTGGCGGGGAGCGCCTTCGTCCAGCCCCGCCTGGTGGAGGAGCTGCGGGCCCAGGTCGCCGACCAAGCGCGCAGGATGAACGACCTGCGGAGCGAGGTGAGGCAGCTCCAGGACCGCCTCGCGAACGAACGGGCGTTCAACGACGTCGCGCTCACGCACCTCACCGAGGGGCGGCTCCTCGGGCATCGCGTGGTGGTCGTGGCGGTCGAGGGGCTCGATGGGGACGCGCTCGGGGAGGCTCGACGGGCGCTCGACGAGGCGGGGGCGACGAGCGTGGTGCTCGAGGCTCGCGCCGCCCTGGCGCCCGCCGACGACGAGGCCGCCGCCGCCCTCGCCGAGCTGCTGGGCGGGGTCGAGGACGCCGACCCCGCCTCGATCCCCGAGCTCGCGGCGCGCGCCCTCGCCGAGCGGCTCGCCGTCGACGTGCGCCGCGACCCCCGGGACGACGATCTGCTCCGCACCCTGCTCACGGCGGGGTACCTGACGCCGGTGGACGCCGGCCTCACGGAGGACGTGCTCGCGGACCTCGGTGGACCCCATCAGGTCGTGCTGGTGCTGGCGGGGGGGTCGCAGGCGGACCCATCGCTCCCGCCGGAAGCGTTCGCCGTGCCGCTCGTGGAGCACCTCGCGGACCTCGGGCTGCCGGTGGCGGCCGGGGAGCCGGTCGATGCCGCGGTCCCGTTCGTGGCGGCG
>ML214175.1:12960-13950 GCA_004366195.1 Actinomycetota bacterium | reverse complement strand
GGCGCCACCGTCATCGACGTCGGCACGAACCGGGCGCCCGGCGGCGGCCTCATCGGCGACGTCCACTTCGAGAGCGTGAAGGAGGTCGCCGGCGCGATCACGCCGGTGCCGGGCGGGGTGGGGCCGATGACGGTCGCGATGCTCCTCGTGAACACCGTGACCGCGGCGGAGCGGCAGGCAGCCCACCGGTGACGAGCCGCCTCGAGCGACTCGTCCGCGCCGGGACGTTCGTCGTCACCGCGGAGGTCGTGCCGCCGCGCGGGGCGGACGGGGCCGTCGTCCGGGCCCAGGCTCGGGAGCTCGTGGGCTACGCCGACGCGGCGAACGTCACCGACAACCCCCGGGCGTCGGTCCACATGTCGCCGGTCGCCGGCGCCGCGTTGGTCGCCGCCGCCGGGCTCGAGCCCACGCTGCAGATCACGTGCCGGGACCGGAACCGGCTCGGCCTGGCCGCCGACCTCCTCGGGGGGTGGGCGCTCGGAGCCCGGAACCTCTTCTGTCTCACCGGCGATCCGCTCGGCGCCGGGGACGAGCCCGAGGCGACCGCCGTCCACGACCTCTCCGTCGAGGACCTCGTCCGCCTCGCCTCGGAGCTGCGGGCGCACGGCCGGCTCCCCTCCGGGGCGAGGATCGCCGACCCTCCCGCGTACTTCGTCGGGGTGGCGGACGTGCCCCTCGCCCCCGGGTACGACCCCGCCCGGCTGGAGCGCAAGCTGGACGCCGGCGCAGGCTTCGTCATGACCCAGATCGCCTACGACCTGGAGGCGCTCGCGGCCTGGGTGGAGGTGGCTCGCTCCCGGGGCATCACCGAGCGCGCCGCCCTGATCGTCGGCGTGGCGCCCCTGCGGAGCGCCGCTCAGGCCCGGTTCCTGAACGAGAAGGTGCCGGGGGTCGTCGTTCCCCCGCAGCTCGTGGGGGAGCTCGAGGAGGCCGGGGACCGGGCGCCCGAGGTCGGGGTGGCCCGGTGCGTCGAGCTCGTACGTCGGCTGC
>ML214175.1:0-12950 GCA_004366195.1 Actinomycetota bacterium | reverse complement strand
GTCGGCTGCGGGACCTGCCGGGGGTGGCGGGGGTCCACGTGATGGGGATGGGGCTCGAGGAGGGCGTTCGCGCGGTCATCGAGGGCGCTGGCCTGCTGCCCCGTCCGCCCGCGCCTCCCTCGGGCTGAGCGGCGTGCTGGTTGCTTCCCAGGCGGACGTGGCCTATCGTCCGCGCGGGGATGGAAGGTTCGCTGCCACCGGCTCCGGGTTCGGGCCCCGCCACGAAGAAGTGCCCGGCGTGCGCGGAGGAGATCCGGGCCGAGGCGATGGTCTGCCGCTTCTGCGGCTACGACTTCGCGACCATGCGGCGGCCCGCGCCGCAGCCGCAGCGGACCAACGGCATGGCCATCGCCTCCCTGGTCCTGGGGATCCTCTGGCTCTACTGGGTGGGCTCCATCCTCGCCCTGATCTTCGGCTACTCGGCGAAGTCGCAGATCGACCGCTCCGGAGGGGCGGAAGGAGGGCGGGGTCTCGCCGTGGCCGGCATCGTCCTCGGTTGGGTGGGGGTCGGGACGCTGGTCCTGTTCCTGGTCGTGTTGGCGACGGCGAGCACGGAGCTCCGGGAAGCGGGGTTCCCCACCGGCTAGCGCTCGTCGATGGGGACGTAACGCTGGTTCCGCGGGCCGATGTACTCGGAGTCGGGCCGGATCACGCGGTTGTCCGCGTACTGCTCGCGGACGTGGGCCGTCCAGCCGGCCATCCGGGCCATGGCGAAGATCGGCGTCATGAGATCGGTCGGGATCCCGAGCATGTGGTAGACGCTGGCGGCGTAGAAGTCCACGTTGGGGTGCAGGCCCTTCTGCTCGGCCACCGCGCGCTCGATCGCCTCGGAGATTTCGTACCAGCGTAGGTCCCCGTGGCGTTCGCCGACCTCGCGGGAGAGGCGCTTGAGGATCCGAGCCCGGGGGTCCATCGTCTTGTAGACGGCGTGCCCGAACCCCATGATCTTCTGCTTGCGGGCCAGTCGGTCCGCGACGTACGCCTCGGCCCGCTCCGGCGAGCCGACCTCCTCGAGCATCTTCATCGCCTCCTCGTTCGCCCCGCCGTGCAGGGGGCCCTTGAGGGCCGCGATGGCGCCGGTGATGGCCGAGAACATGTCGGCGAGCGTGGAGGCGATGATCCTCGCCGTGAACGTGGAGGCGTTCATCGTGTGGTCGGCGTAGAGGATCAGGGTCGTGTCGAGCGTCCGCGCGTCCTCCGGGGAGGGCTCCTCGCCGAGGAGCATGGCGAGGAAGTTCGCCGCGTGCGAGAGCTTGGGGTTGGGGGGGACGACCTCCTGGGCCGTGCGCATCCGGTGGTACATCGCGAGGAGGGTGGGGGTCTTCGCGATGAGCCGGTAGGCCTTGCGCTCGTTGGCCTCGGGGGAATCGTCCCAGCCGTCGGGGTCGTAGGCCGAGGCCGCCGACACGCTCGTCCGGAGCATCGACATCGGCGACGTCTGCTGGGCGAGGGTGGGCATCAGGCTCACGAGGAACGGGGAGGGCTCGCGCTCGGAGACCAGGAACTCGTTGAGCTCGTCGAGCTGGTCCCGGGTCGGGAGCTCCAGGTGGTGGAGGAGGTAGGCGACCTCCTCGAAGGTGCTCTTCTCGGCGAGCTCCTCGATCTCGTACCCGACGTACCAGAGGCGTCCCCGGATGCCGTCGATGTCGGAGATCCTCGTCTCCGCCGCCACGACCTGACGCAGGCCCTTGTCGGTCACCGTCGCGCTCCGTGATCCCGGGCGCCCGGCCGCCGAGGGCGTCCGAGCGCGGCTGCTTCCGGTGTGCTCCGCGGTTGAGCCTACCGCGCGCGCGGCGGTTCCACCCATGCCGGGCTCCCGCGCGACACCGCCTGCAGGCTCTCCGGTTCCCCCGAGACGCATCGGGCGGAGCGGTAGGATGCCGTCGTTGCCCGTACCGGAAGGAGCGAGCGCCATGCGGATCACCATCGTCGGCACCGGGTTCGTCGGCCAGACCACGGCGATGCGCCTGCTCGAGCGGGGGATCGGCGAGATCGTGCTCATCGACATCATCGAGGGCCTGCCGCAGGGGCTGGCCCTGGACCTGCGGCAGTCGAGCCCCATCGTCGGGTTCGAGCCGACGGTGATCGGCACCAACGATTACGCGGACACGGCGGGCTCCGACGTCGTGGTGATCACGGCCGGGTTCCCCCGTCAGCCGGGGATGAGCCGGATGGACCTCCTCGACAAGAACGCCGGGATCGTCCGCAGCGTGGTCGAGCAGGTGGTCCCCGGCTCACCGGACGCGGTCATCATCGTGGTCACGAACCCGCTGGACGAGATGACCTACCTCGCGGCCGAGACCTCTGGCTTCCCGAAGGAGCGCGTGATGGGCATGGCGGGGGTCCTCGACTCGGCCCGCCTGCGGTACTTCATCGCGGAGGAGCTCGGGGTCTCGCCCCTCGAGGTGGAGGCGATGACCCTCGGCTCGCACGGGGAGTCGATGGTGCCGTTGCCTCGGCACGCGACGGTGAAGGGCCGGCCCCTCACCGAGCTCGTGGACGAGGCGACCCTGGAGCGCCTCTACCAGCGCACCCGGGACGCGGGCGCCGAGATCGTGTCGCTGCTGAAGAAGGGGAGCGCCTTCTACGCGCCGTCGGCGGCGGTGGCGAAGATGGTGGAGGCGATCGTCCGGAACACCGAGGAGCTCATGCCGGTCTGCGCCTGGACGACGGGCCAGTACGGGATCCACGACGTGTACGTCGGCGTGCCGGTGCGCCTGTCGCGCAGCGGCGTCGCCGAGATCGTCGAGCTCGAGCTCAACCCGGACGAGCTCGCGGCGCTGCGCGCCGCGGCCGAGGGCATCCGCGCGAAGTGCGCGGACCTCGCCAAGCTCTGAGGAGGGCTTGCGGAGGCGCAGCGATACGATGGGCCCTGGGAGGAGATGAGGGGCATGGGGCAGGTGCGCGAGGTCGATGCCGCGGAGATCACCCGGGCCGTCCGGGAGCTCTGCATGGAGATCAACTACAAGGTCCCCGAGGACATGGCGGCCGCGATCCGTCGGGCCCGGGAGAAGGAGGAGTCGCCCATCGGGCGCCAGATCCTGGACCTGCTGATCCGCAACCAGGAGCTCGCCGCCCAGGGCGAGTACCCCTACTGCCAGGACACGGGCTACACGGTGGTGTTCATCGACGTCGGCCAGGACGTGCACATCGTCGGCGCCGACCTCACCGACGCGATCAACGAGGGCGTCCGCAGCGGGTACCGCGACGCGTACCTGCGGGCGTCCATCGTCGCCGATCCCGTGTTCGAGCGGCGCAACACCGGGGACAACACCCCGGCGTTCATCCACACCCGGATCGTCCCCGGCGACCAGATCCGGATCCAGGTGGACGCCAAAGGCGGCGGCTCCGAGAACAAGGGCCGGCACGCCATGCTGAAGCCCTCCGACGGGCTGGAGGGGGTGAAGAGCTTCGTCCTGCGCACCGTGGCTGAGGCCGGCCCCGACGCCTGCCCGCCGGGGATCATCGGGGTGGGGATCGGGGGGAACTTCGAGTACGCGGCCATCCTCGCCAAGCGAGCGCTCATGCGGAAGGTCGGGCAGCCCCACCCCGACCCGAGGGTGGCCGAGCTCGAGGCCGAGCTGTTCGAGAAGTGCAACGCGCTCGGGATCGGCCCCCAGTCCCTCGGCGGCACGCAGACCGTGCTCGCCGTCCACGTCGAGACCATGGCGACCCACATCGCCTCGCTGCCCGTGGCCGTGAACATCGAGTGCCACGCGCACCGGACCGGAACGAGGGTGATCTGAGATGTCCGTCGAGCTGCTCCCGGACGGCCGCAAGCGGATCCGCGCCCCCCTGTCGGACGAGGACGTCCGCCAGCTGCAGGCGGGGGACGTCGTGCTCGTCTCCGGGGTCGTGTACGCCGCCCGCGACGCCGCCCACAAGCGGATGATCGAGCTCCTCGACGCGGGGGAGCCGCTCCCCTTCGACCCGGCGGGCCAGATCGTGTACTACGTCGGGCCGACGCCGGAGAAGCCCGGCCACGTGATCGGCTCGGCCGGCCCCACCACCGCCAGCCGGATGGACCGCTACACGCCCCGGCTCCTCGAGCTGGGGGTGAAGGGCATGATCGGCAAGGGCGGCCGCGGCCCGACGGTCCGCGAGGCCCTCAAGCGCCACACCGCGGTGTACATGGCCGCCCTCGGGGGCGGGGGGGCGCTCGCGGCGCTCCAGATCCGGGCCCAGCGGGTCATCGCCTTCGAGGACCTCGGGCCGGAGGCGGTCCGCGAGCTCGAGGTGGAGGATCTGCCGGTCTGGGTCGTCAACGACTGCGAGGGCCGCGACTTCTACGAGCAGGCGGTCGCGCCCTGGCGGAAGGAGGAACTCCTGCCGGAGGAGTTCCGACTCGGCGCGCCGCGGTAAGGATGGGCTCCCCCGACGAGCTCCGCGCCCGCGCCCGGGACCTCTTCACCAACTGGCGGGCCTCCGACGCGCCCCTGCCGAGGCAGCTCGCGCTCGCGCTGCGGAACCGGGCGCGGGCGCTCGCTCGCGGTTGCTGCGGCCACCCCGGGCAGCCCGGCTGCTGACGGGCCCCCGAGACGGACCCCGGTCGGGGCCCGGGGTAGGTCAGCTGGCCGCGGGCTCCTTGGAGACGATCCGGACGCTCCCCGCGCTGGGGGTGAAGATGGTCTCGTGGCCGTCCTGCCAGCGGACCCGGTACCGGACGCCGGTGGTACCCCGGATCACCTCGAGGACCTCGCCCCGGCGCTCGGGGGTCCCGACGTGCTCGGACTCGACGATGATGTGGTCTCCGACCTTCGCTTCCATCTCGACCTCCATCACGCTCGGTTCCGCTCCCTCATCTATACCGCAGCCGGGGCGATCTCGGCGACCCGCCCCCGGCGAGGCGTGCGCCGCTCAGAAGCGGTCGAGCAGGATCTCCCGCTTGACCTCCTGGATCGCCTTCGTGACCTCGATGCCCCGCGGGCAGGCGTCGGTGCAGTTGAAGGTGGTCCGGCAGCGGAACACCCCGGTCTTGTCGGCCAGGATCTGCAGCCGCTCCCTCGCGCCGCGGTCGCGCGAGTCGAAGATGAAGCGGTGGGCCTGGACGATCGCCGCCGGGCCGACGTACCCCTCGTCCCCCCAGAAGATCGGGCACGAGGTGGTGCAGCAGGCGCACAGGATGCACTTCGTCGTGTCGTCGTAGCGCTGCCGCTCCTCCGGCGACTGCAGCCGCTCCCGGTCCGGCTCGCCCTCGTCGTTGATGAGGTAGGGAAGGACCGAGCGGTAGCCTTCGAAGAACGGCTCCATATCCACGATGAGGTCCTTGAGGACCGGCAGGCCGCGGATCGGCTCCACGGTGGCCTTCGGCGCGATGTCGCGCACGAGCACCTTGCAGGCGAGGCGGTTCCGTCCGTTCACCATCACGGCGTCCGAGCCGCAGATGCCGTGCGCGCACGAGCGTCGCAGGGCCAGCGTCCCGTCGTGGTGCCACTTCACCTCGTGGAGGGCGTCGAGGAGTCGGTCGTTGGGGTCCGCCTGGATCGTGAACTCGTCCCACCAGGACTCCTCGCCCCGCAGCTCCGGGTTGTAGCGGCGGATGCGGAGCGTGAGGGTCACCTTGCCGCTCGCGCCGGCCCGTCGCCGATCCGAGGTCTCCAGCACGTCGCCCACGTCGGTCGCCATCAGTACTTCCTCTCCGCCGGCTCGTAGATGCCCAGTCTCACCGGCTTGTACTCCAGTCGGACCGAGCCGTCCGGCTGCTTGTAGGCGAGGGAGTGCTTCAGCCAGTTCACGTCGTCCCGCTGGGGGAAGTCGTCCCGCCAGTGGGCGCCCCGGCTCTCGGTCCGGGCCAGGGCGGCCTCGACGAGCGGCTCGGCGTTGTCGAGGAGGAACCCGAGCTCCACGGCCTCCATCAGGTCGGTGTTGTACCTGCTCCCCTTGTCCTGCACGGCCACCTCCGCGTAGCGCTCGCGCAGGCCGCCGAGGATCTCACGCATCTTGCGCAGGCCCTCCTCGGTGCGGACGACGAACGCCAGGTCGAACATGGAGTCCTGGAGCTCGGTGCGGAGGTCGGCGGCGTTGGCGCCGCGCTCGCGCGCGAGCATCGCGTCGAGCAGGTCGCGCACGAACCCCTCGGGCCGCTCGGGGAGCGGCGGCAGGTCGGCGTCCCGGCAGAACCCCGCGAGGTGTCGGCCGCCGCGCCGCCCGAACACCACGATGTCCAGGAGCGAGTTCGTCCCCAGCCGGTTGGCGCCGTGGACCGAGACGCAGGCGCACTCGCCGGCCGCGTACAGCCCGGGGACGGGGGTCGCCTCCGGCCCGACGACGACGCGACCGTCGGCGTCGGTGGGGATCCCTCCCATCGCGTAGTGGGCCGTCGGCTGGATCGGGACCAGCTCGCGCGTGGGCTCCACGCCGAGGTAGATCCGCGCGAACTCCGTGACGTCCGGCAGCTTCTCCTCGATCACCTCACGGGGGAGGTGCCGGACGTCGAGCCAGACCGCGTCCTTGTTGGGGCCGGCGCCGCGGCCCTCCTTGATCTCCTGGTAGATGGCGCGGGAGACCATGTCCCGGGGCGCGAGGTCCTTCACCGTCGGGGCGTAGCGCTCCATGAAGCGCTCGCCCTCGGCGTTCAGCAGGATGCCGCCCTCTCCCCGCACCGCCTCGGAGAGCAGGATCCCCATCTTGTACACGCCGGTCGGATGGAACTGGAAGAACTCCATGTCCTGCATGGGGATCCCGCGGCGGTAGAGGATCGCCTGGCCATCGCCGGTCAGGGTGTGGGCGTTGGAGGTGACCTTGAACATCCGCCCCGAGCCGCCCGTCGCGTACAGGACGGCCTTGGCCCGGAAGACGTGCAGCTCGCCGGTGGCGAGCTCGTAGGCCACGACCCCCGCGCACCGGCCGTCGTCGGAGAAGAGCTGGTCGAGGACGTAGAACTCGTTGAAGAAGCGCACGTTGCGCTTCACGCACTGCTGGTAGAGGGTCTGGAGGATCATGTGACCGGTCCGGTCGGCGGCGTAGCACGCCCGCTTGACCGGCGCCTCGCCGTGGTTCCGGGTGTGGCCGCCGAACCGCCGCTGGTCGATCTTGCCGTCGGGGGTGCGGTTGAAGGGCAGGCCCCAGTGCTCGAGCTCGTAGATCGCGTCCACCGCCTCCTCGCACATCAGGAGGGCCTCCGGCTGGTCCACGAGGTAGTCGCCGCCCTTGACCGTGTCGAAGGCGTGCCACTCGGGGTAGTCCTCCTCGACGTTGCCGAGGGCCGCGCAGACCCCGCCCTGGGCCGTCCCGGTGTGCGATCGGGTGGGGTAGAGCTTGGAGATCACCGCCGTGCGCACGTGGTCGGCGGCCTCGATCGCCGCCCGCAGGCCGGCGCCGCCGGCGCCCACGATGACCGCGTCGTAGGTGTGGAAGGTCGTCATGCCGCACCCCACCGGCTCGGGTCGAACGTGAAGACCACCACCGTGCCGAGCACGAAGAGCACGAAGCCGAGGATGGCGAAGGAGGCGTTCACGGCGAACCGGGCGCCGGGCCGCCGGACGTAGTCCTGCGCGATCACGCGCAGGCCGTTGATCCCGTGGACGAGGGCCAGGGTGAGCATGGCCCAGTCCCAGGTCCGCCAGAACGGGCTCGCCCAGCGGGCCGCGACGAACCCGAAGTCCACGCGGTCGATGCCCTCGTCCATCACGTGCATGATCAGCACGTGCCCGACGGCGAGGAACAGGAGCACGATGCCGGACAGACGCATGAACAGCCAGGACCAGAGCTCGAAGCCGCCGGCCGGGCGCTCGCGGGAGATCCTCGGCGCGGGTTCCGCGAGGGGCGTCGCGCGTTCCATCGTCGGGGTCGCCATCAGAGCCACCCCAGCTTCTCGAGGACCGAGCCGCCCATGATCCACACGATGGGGACCATCGCGAGGACGAAGACCAGGGTGGTCGCCGCCGAGATCGGCCTCATGTGGCGGACCGTGCTCGGCCAGAAGTCGAAGACCATGATCTTCAGGCCGTTCAGCGCGTGGAACAGCACCGCCGCCACCAGGCCCAGCTCGAGCAGGAGCACGAACCAGTTGTGGTAGACGGAGCTCACGCGCTCGTAGGCCTCGGGACCCCAGCCGACGACGGCGGTGTCCACCACGTGCACGAACAGGAACAGGATGATGGCGACGCCGGTGACCCGATGGGCCAGCCACGACCACTGTCCGGGGCTGCCCCGGTAGAGGGTCCCGACGTCCGCTCTGCGCTTGGCCACGGTCGTTCCCTCCGCTTCGAGACCCCCTCACTCTAGCGCGCGGCCGCGGCGGTCCTACCGCCGCGGCGTTGCCAGCGGACGGGCCGGTTGCTCCACTCCGTCGCGGACCCTCGGCCCTAGCGTCCCATCGTTGCGGGGATGGGGAGCGCGCTCCAGCCGCGCGGCGTGACGACCTGGCGGAGCCGCCAGGCCGGGTTCGGCTCGGGGAGGTCCTCGCGGAAGTGGCCGCCCCGGCTCTCCTCGCGCCGCAGGGCGGTGAGCGCGACCAACCAGGCGACGAGGGTCGCGCTCCGGCTCCCCGCGGCCACGCCGCCCGCCGCCAGGCGCTCGGCGGCCGCCTCGAGCTCGGGCCCGCGCCGCCGGGGTCCGAGGTGACGATCGGCGAGCTCGCGCACCGCCGGCAGGAGCAGACCGAGGGTCGGCGCCGGGCCGATCGGCTCGGAGATGGGGAGCGGCGGGAGCTCGGCCGGGGCGTCCTCGGCCAGGGCGGCGCGCCGGCCGAACACCAGCGTCTCGGCGAGCGAGTTCGAGGCCAGGCGGTTCGCTCCGTGCACGCCGGTGCAGGCGACCTCACCGGCCGCGAGCAGCCCCCGGACCGTGGTCCGGCCCCAGGTGTCCGTGAGCACGCCGCCCATGAAGTAGTGGGCGGCCGGGGCCACCGGGATCAGGTCGAGCGAGAGGTCGAGCCCGACCTCGTGACATTGGGCCGCCGCCACGGGGAACCGGGTGAGCACGTCCGGGACCCCCCGCGCGTCGAGGTACACGGGACCGCCGGTCTCCTCACGCACCCTGAGGACGGCCCGGGCGACGACGTCGCGCGGCGCGAGCTCGGCCCGCTCGTGGAACCGGGGCATGAACCGCTCGCCCCGGGCGTCGGCCAGGATCGCTCCCTCGCCGCGGAGCGCCTCGGTGAGCAGGCGGGACGGGTGCCCCGGCACGTCGAGGGCCGTGGGATGGAACTGGACGAACTCCAGGTCGGCGAGGGCCGCGCCGGCGTCCCACGCCATCGCGATCCCGTCCCCGATGGAGGTGTCCGGGCCGGTGCGGTGGCCGTAGATCCCGCAGGCGCCGCCGGTCGCCAGCACGACGCGGTCGGCCACGAGGCGGCGGCCGTCGGCGGTGCGCACCCCGACGGCGCGACCGCCCTCTACCTCCACGGCGGTCGCGAGGCCGTCGAGGCGTCGGATCCGCCCCTCGCGCTCGACGAGGTCGGCGAGGAAGCGGTGGAGCACCCGACCGGAGGCGTCGCCGCCGGCGTGGAGCACGCGCCGGGCCCGGTGCCCCGCCTCGAGCGTCGGCGCGGGGTCGAAGGGCATCCCGAGCTCGGCGAGGCGGCGCACCTCGCCGGGAGCCTCGCGGGTGAGCACCGCCACCGCGCGCTCGTCGCAGAGGCCGGCCCCCGCAGCGAGCGTGTCCTCGGCGTGGGCCTCGGGGGAGTCGCCGGGGGCGGTGGCCGCCGCGACCCCGCCCTGGGCCCAGGCGGTGGCGGAGAGGGTGGCGGCCCCCGGCGCGAGGATCGTCACGGGCCCGCGCTCGGCCGCGTGGAGCGCGCACCAGAGGCCCGCCGCCCCGGCCCCGACCACGACGGTCCGCACGCCGCTACTCCCGGTAGGGGATCCCCGGCGGCCCGGCCGAGCCGGCCGTCGGGCCGATCTCGACCATGCGCTCGACGGCCCGACGGGCCCGGGCCGCGATCTGCGGCGGGACCGTGATCTCGTGGACGCCCTCGCGGAGCGAGCGGAGGAGCTTCTCGGGGGTGATCATCTTCATGTACGGGCAGACGGCGCCCGCGTCGAGGGGCTCGAACGCCTTGTCCGGCGCGGCCCGGCGGAGCTGGTGAAGGATGCCGGTCTCGGTGGCCACGAGGAACCGCCGGGCCGGCGCCCGAGCCGCCTCGGCGACCATGCCGCCCGTCGAGAGCACCTTCGTCCGCTCGGCGGGGAGGGCGCCTTCCGACAGCAGCCAGAGCGCGGTGGTCGTGCACCCGCACTCGGGGTGGATCATGACCTCGGTGTCGGGGTCGGCCGCGCGCTCGCGCAGGCCGGCGGGGTCGATCGCCGCGTGCACGTGGCACTCGCCCATCCACAGGTGCAGCGTGCGCCCCGTCTCCCGCTCCACGTGGGCGCCGAGGAACAGGTCGGGGAGGAACAGGATCTCGCGGTCCTCGGGGATGGAGCGCACCACGTCCACCGCGTTCGAGGAGGTGCAGCAGATGTCGGACTCCGCCTTCACCTCGGCCGTGGTGTTCACGTAGGCGACGACGACGGCGCCGGGGTGCTCGGCCTTCCAGGCCCGGAGCTGCTCGGCGGTGATGGAGGCCGCGAGGGAGCACCCGGCGTCCAGGTCCGGCAGGAGCACCCTCTTGTCCGGGGCCAGGATCTTCGCCGTCTCGGCCATGAAGTGGACCCCGCAGAACACGATGGTCGAGGCCTCGGACGCCGCCGCCCGGCGGGAGAGGGCGAGCGAGTCCCCCACGAAGTCGGCCACGTCCTGGATCCAGGGGACCTGGTAGTTGTGGGCGAGGATGACGGCGTCGCGCTCCCGCGCGAGCCGCCGGACCTCCTCGGCGAAGACCTCGAACGTGGCGGCGGCCGGCTCAGTCCGCATCCACGACCTCCAGCGAGAGGTCGAGGGCGGGCGCCGAGTGCGTGATCCGCCCCACCGAGATCAGCCGCGCCCCGGCCGCGACCAGGGCGGGGAGGTCCTCGAGCCGCACCCCCCCGGAGATCTCCAGGCGCTCGGGGTCGCCGACCCGGGCGACCGCCGCCGCGACGAGCTCGGGCCCGGCGTTGTCGAGGAGCACGCGCTCGGCCCCCGCGGCGAGGGCCTCCTCGAGCCCCTCCAGGTCCTCCACCTCGACCTCGACCGGGACCCCGGCCGAGCGGGCCCGCCGGACCGCCTCGCCGACGCCGCCCGCCAGGCGCACGTGCGTGTCCTTGACGAGCACGGCCTCGGAGAGCGAGGCGCGGTGGAGCGCGCCGCCGCCGGCCGCGACGGCCGCCCGCTCCAGGGCCCGGAGGCCGGGCGTGGTCTTGCGGGTGCAGAGGATCGTGGCCGGCGCCGCCGCTCGGACGTAGGCGCGGGTGAGGGTGGCGATCCCCGACAGGTGCCCGAGCAGGTTCAGGGCCGGTCGCTCGGCCCGCAGGATGGCGCGGGCCGAGCCCCGCAGCACCGCGACCAGGTCGTCGGGCCGGACCTCGGCCCCGTCCTCGACCTTCCAGTCCTGGGCGACGTCGCCGTCCTCCTCGGCCGCAGCCCGGAAGATCGCCGCGGCGGCCTCGCGGCCGGCCAGCACCCCCGCGGCCTTCGCGCGGATCTCGGCCGTGCACGCCACGCCCTCCGGCACGACGAGCCGGCTGGTGAGATCCCCGGAGGGCGCGTCCTCGGCGAGGGCTGCGTGCGCCAGCGAAGCGAAGGGGTCGTCGATCATCGTCTCGGGCTCGCGGCGAGGCTCGCCTCCCATGCTACCGGCGCTCGGGCCGTCGGCCGCGGGGGAGCGTTAGGCTGTGCCGGCGATGGACGCCGACCGACGCGAGACCGACTCCGGCATCGAGCTCAAGCCGGTCTACGGGCCCGAGGACCTCGCCGGCTTCGACCCCGAGCGCGACCTCGGCCGACCCGGCGAGCCGCCGTTCACCCGCGGCGTGTACCCCACGATGTACCGGGGGCGGCTGTGGCCGATGCTGCCCACGCAGATGGGGTACGACTCCGACCACCCGCGCGCGGAAGGCGAGGTCGGCCGCACCGGCGTGGCGATCGACTCCATCGAGGACATGCGCCGGCTGTTCGAGGGCATCCCCCTCGACCGCGTCTCGACCTCGATGACGATCAACGCGACGGCGCCGATCCTGCTCCTGCTCTACGAGCTCGTGGCCGAGGAGCAGGGCGTGCCGCCGGAGCGGCTCTCGGGCACGGTCCAGAACGACATCCTCAAGGAGTACGCGGCCCGCGGCACGTACATCTACCCGCCGGGGCCCTCGATGCGCCTGGTCACCGACCTGTTCGCCTACTGCGCCGAGCGCCTGCCGCGGTGGAACACGATCTCGATCAGCGGCTACCACATGCGCGAGGCCGGAGCGACCGCCGTCCAGGAGGTGGCGTTCACGCTCGCCAACGGCATGGCCTACGTGCGGGCCGCCCTCGACGCCGGCCTGGAGATCGACGCTTTCGCCCCCCGACTCTCGTTCTTCTTCGCCTGCCACCAGCACTTCTTCGAGGAGGTGGCGAAGTTCCGCGCCGCCCGCCGCCTGTGGGCCCGCATCATGGCCGAGCGGTTCGGCGCGAGGGATCCGCGGAGCCTCATGCTCCGCTTCCACACCCAGACCGGCGGGGCCACGCTCACGGCCCAGCAGCCGGAGAACAACATCGTGCGCACGACCCTCGAGGCGCTCGCGGCCGTCCTCGGGGGCACCCAGTCGCTCCACACGAACTCCTACGACGAGGCCCTCGCCCTGCCCACCGAGCGCGCGGCCAAGCTCGCGCTCCGGACCCAGCAGGTCATCGCCTACGAGACGGGGGTGCCGAACGTGGTCGACCCCCTCGGGGGCTCGTACTACGTCGAGGCCCTCACCAACGAGATCGAGCGGCGGGCCCTCGCCTACATCGAGAAGGTCGAGGGGATGGGCGGGGCGGTCGTCGCGATCGAGCAGGGTTTCTACCAGGACGAGATCCACGAGGCGGCCTTCCGGATGCAGCGCCAGATCGAGTCCGGCGAGCGCGTCGTGGTGGGCGTGAACCGCTTCCGCGAGCCCGAGGAGCGC
>SIRV01000079.1 GCA_004366195.1 Actinomycetota bacterium | reverse complement strand
CGGCTCGACGGCGCGCCTCCCACCAGGTCGTGCGGTCCTCGTCGAAGAGCTCGGCGATGGCCTGCTGCATGCGGAGCGACAGCTCCTGGTGGGTCTCGCCCTCACGGGGGTAGAGCGGTGCGCCGTAGCGGACCCGGATCGGGGGGCGGCCGGGCTTCGGCCACGCCCGACCCCGCGGCATCGCCTGGTACGCACCGATGATCGCGATGGGGACGATCGGCATCCGCATCTCGAGGGCGAGGCGCGCCGTCCCGTGCCGGAACCGCTGCACCCACCCATCGGGGGAGCGCGTCCCCTCGGGGAACACGATGATGCTCCAGCCCTCGCGGATCAGCTGCTTCGCCTTCCGCGTGGCGCGCTCGCCCCCGCCCCGCTCGATCGGGAACCCGCCGTACACGAGGGCGGTGAACCCCGAGCGCCACCAGACGTCGAAGAAGTAGTCCTTGGCGGCGGCCGTGGCGGTCCGGTCACGCCAGCGCTGGGGGAGCGTCGTGAGGATGAGGGTGGCGTCGAGGTGGCTCGTGTGGTTGCTGATGAACATCACGGGTCCCTCGAGGCCGTCCAGGTGCTCCAGGCCGAAGACCTCCGGCGCCGTCTCGTTCCACACGATCGGCCGCATCACACCGAGGAGGATCGCCGTGCGCGCCGCCCGGCCGAGCGGCGTCCGGGCCCAGTCGGTGGGGAACTCCAACCTCGGGGGCGGGGGCGTCGTGCCGACGGCCGACCGCGGCACGACCGGTCGGCGCCCCCAGTTCCAGGCCCGGGCGACCTCACGAACCTCGTCGAGGAAGCGTCGGGAGCCCATCACGAAACGTCCGCGATCAGATAGGGGGGCATGTGGAAGTAGGTGATCGAGGGACTCCGCCCCACGGTCTCGCTCGCCATCTCCAGCGCGTCCTTGAACGTCGTCGCCGCCCGGTACCCCATCCGCTCGCACGCCCGGCGGTTCCCGCCGACGACGATGACGTCCCCCAGGTAGTCGAGGGCGTGGGCGCCCCAGTACCACATGTAGAACGGGTGGACCCCGTGGTACGCGTAGCTCGTCCGGTACAGGTGGATGTACCAGGGGTCGGTCGCGTACCGCTCCTCGAACTTCGACTCGATCGTCGCGGGGTCGGTCGTCTCCGCGAGGACCTCCTCGAAGAAGTCGATGTAGCTCGGGTGGTGGACCTGGTGGAACTCCCAGGGCACGGGATGGAACATGATCACCACCCCACCGGGGCGCACGAGGGGCTTGTTCCGGTACATGTTGAACAGATACCCGAGCCCCAGGCAGTGGACGAGGATCGGGTTCATGATCGAGTTCACGTTGTAGGGGCCGACGTAGGGGATCCCGAACACGAGCACGTCGCTCTGCCCCTCGACGTGCACCAACTGCTGCTCGTGGATCTTGGACAGCGTCCGCTCGTGCACCGGATCCGTGGCTCCGGCGTTGATCCCCGTCACCCCCACCGGCGAGCGCATCCGCATCCACACCTGGTGACGGACCGCCGGCGGGGTCAGATCGTT
Source organism: Actinomycetota bacterium (assembly GCA_004366195.1). Lineage (GTDB taxonomy): Bacteria > Actinomycetota > UBA4738 > UBA4738 > HRBIN12 > HRBIN12. The sequence goes on along the minus strand of SIRV01000079.1, from coordinate 4,958 downwards.
CAGCTTCTTCGCCGCCAGGTACGTCGCCTGCTCCTTGGCCGACCACTCCCACTCGCGCCGGTTCATGAACCCGAAGGGCTCGGGGAAAGTCTCGTTGTTCAGCGTGGTCTCGATGGTGAAGATCCGGATCCCGGCGTCCTCCAGCACCTTGCCCATCCGGCGGCACGAGTCGTGGATCGCCGAGCGCCCCTCCCGGGGATCCATGTACGAGCGCGAATGGAGCATCGTGTGCACGTTGTGGTGGTGCCGCACGCTCCGGTAGCTCGCGAGCCCCACCGGCACGGACTTGTGCCCTCCGTCCATCGGCACCAGGTTGATGTTCACGTAGACGATGAGATCGGAGGTGGCCGCCCGCTTGTTGATCTCGACCTCCTCGCCCTTCTCGGTGGTCCCGACGAACAGGAGGTTCTCGCGGTCCTCGGCGTCGTGGTTCTTGAGGTCGTGGGGGTAGAAGGACCGGAACACGCGCTCGCCCACCGCGTGCTTGATCTCGTCCGCCGTCATGCGACGATGGAGCGAGTTCGCCATGGTGAGCTTGAGGTCCTCGACCCCCTTGCGCGCCGCGAGCTCGATCACCTCCTCCAGCACGAGCTGGCGGATGTCGGGGGCCTGCATCGGCGGGAGCGGGAGCGAGATGTCGTCGATGGCGATCGTGAGGCGCATCCCGGGCTTCAGCAGGTCCGCGAGGGGCTCGCTCCCGTGGGGGTTGGCGAGGGCGTGGCGGATCGCGCCCCGCACGTCGCGGATCCTCGGGAGCGGGTCGGGCGGGTAGATCACCCGCGTCCCGAGCGGGAACCGCTCGAGGCGGAACCCCTCGCCCTCGTGGACGAGGAGCGGCGGCGTCCGCTCGTCCACCTCCAGCACGAACCCAGGTCGAGCCATCGTCTCCTCCTCAGCTGCCCTCGGCCCTCAGGTCGAAGGCCACCTTCAGCGTCCCCAGCCTCCCCGCCGCGAGCGCGTGGTCGACCGCGTCGCGCCACCGCTCCAGCGGGTACGTCGCCCCCACGATCGGATCGAGGGGCTCCTCGCGGGCGATCTCGATCGCCAGGTCGAACGCGTGTCGGCGCTCGCCTTCCGAGAGGGTCTCCACCCCGCCGGTGTAGGCGCCCACCAGCTCGAGCTCCCGGAACCAGAGCGGCGTGAGGTCCGGCCCCTGGACCGGGATGCCGGCGAGGACCACGCGCCCGCCGGCCCGGGTGGCCCGCAGCGCGAGATCGAGCGAGGCGCGCGAACCGACGCAGTCGATGGTCACGTCGGCCCCGCCGAGCAGGAACGGCGGACCGATCTCCGGCCTCAGCTTCAGCGCCCGCGTGGCGCGTCGCACGGCGTTCAGCGCCTCGCCCGGGGCGACGACCGCCGTGGCCCCGAACGCGCCGGCGAACCGCCGCTGGCGCTCGTGCTTGGCCACGGCGGTGATGCGCCCCGCACGCGTCAGCCGCCGCAGCGCGAGGAGCGTGAGCACCCCGATCGTGCCGGCGCCGATCACGAGCACCTCCGCGTCCGGCTCGACCGCCGCGCGGAGCGCGGCGTGCACCGCGCAGGCGAGCGGCTCGACCAGCACGGCCCGCCGGTCCGAGAGGTCGTCGGGGACGGGGTGGAGCTGCGAGCGGTGGGCGACGAACATCCGGCCCCAGCCGCCGCCGGTGTCCCTGCAGTAGCCGGTCTGCAGCCCGGGCGAGACGTGCCCGGTCGTCACCCGGTCGCAGCGGCCGGTGAGCCCTGCCGCGCAGTTGGCGCAGGGCTCGAGGCCCCGCGCGGCGCACCGCAGCACCGGCTCGAGCACCACCCGCGTGCCGGCCGGGAGGTCCTCCACGTCCTCGAGGAGCTCGCCCACCACCTCGTGCCCCGGCGTGAACGGCATGGAGACGAGCGCCGAGAAGTAGAAGCTGGAGCGGCCCGAGATCGTGGCGAGGTCCGAACCGCAGATCCCCGCCAGGCGCGGCCGCACCCTGCCCCAGCCCGGCCCGAGCGGCTCCGGGTCCTTCTTGCTCACCAGCCGCAGCGTGGCGAGGGGCCCCGTCACGAGCCCCGGCGCGCGGTCGGCGAGGGCCCGCGCCGCGAGGTACCGGGGGACCGATCGGAACAGCTCGAGCGCCTGCGTCGTCATCGCCGGGCCGGCCTCGGGAAGCGCACGCGGGGCATCCCGCCCGACATGCCCCAGTCCTCGATCGGCCACCGCCGTCGCCTGGCCACGCGCAGCAGCGCGGCGTCCGGCGAGACGGCGACCGGGTTGCCGACGGCCCGGAGCAGCGCGAGGTCCGAGTGGCTGTCGGCGTACGCGTAGGAGGCCTTCAGGTCGGCGCCCTCGCGCTCCGCGTACCGACGGAGCCAGGCGCCCCGAGCCTCGCCGACCAGCGGCGGCTCGGCGAGGTACCCGGTGTACACGCCGTCCCGCACCTCGAGCTTCGCCGCCACGACCTCGTCGAACAGGGGCGCGATGGGCCGGACGAAGGGCTCCGCCGCCGCGGTGATGAGGATCGTGCGGTGGCCGGCCTGCCGGTGCTCGCGGACCCGCCGCACCGCCGCCGCCGAGAGCTTCTGGAGCATGAACTCCGAGACCACCTCGTCGACGAGCCGGTCGATGCCCTCCACCGTGGCGCCCTCGTACCGCCGGAAGAACGTGCGGAGGAACTCGCCTCGGTCACGCCGGTCGGCGAGCAGGTAGGAGGGGATCCGCGCGAAGAGCTCGAGGAGCTCGGCCGGCCAGCGGTCCCACGGCAGGTCGGCCATGCGGGCCCACACGTAGGACTCGACCACGTTCGAGGGCAGGATCGTCCCCTCCATGTCGAACAGCGCGAGCACGAGCTGCTCGCGCTCGCGGATCCGCACCTTCGGCTCGGCGCGCGCCGCCGAGAGCGCCCGCACGCCGGCCGTCACCGCCGGGCAGTGAACCTCGACCAGGTAGCGGCGCCAGTCGATGTCGCTCGCATCGAAGGGGAACCGCTTCCGGTCGCCCTCGGTGAGCGAGCGCCACAGCGCGTGGGTCCGGTCGTCCGTGTAGATCACCTCGGCCTCGGTGTACACGCCGTACAGGTCGGCGTACCGGCGCACGAACTCGACGCGCCCGCGATCCCCGTCGACGCGACGCACGAGGTCGCGCATCCGCTTGGACTTCGGGAGGTGGCTCACGACCCGGTCGGCGACCTCGACGAAGCGCTCCGCCCGCCGCAGACGCCGCTCCACCCTGAGCGCGCCGGGGAACGACCACTCCGGCACCTTGACCTCGCCCCGCCCTCGGATGGGGAGGGGGTGCTCCTGGTAGTACTCCCGCACGAGGCGGTAGAGGTCCTTGAACTGCAACGGGTTCCGCGAGCCCGAGCTCACGTGGTAGTAGGCGGGCCGGCCCGGCTCCGGCACGGTCGCGGCGATCGCGAGCATCGCGTTCACGACGAAGTCGGCCGGGATGATGTCGACGATGCCTTCGGGGATGCCGGGGAACTCGGGGATCGCGCCGCGCCCGTAGGCGAGGATGATGGGGTCGGCCATCTTGAACCCCTCGATCCAGCCGGGGTAGGGGTGCCGCAGCGCCGACTCGATGATCGAGGGCCGAACGATGGAGAGCGGCAGACCGTGCTCGGCGGCCAGCTCCTCGGCCGCGCGCTCCCCCATCGCCTTCGTGAAGGTGTAGATGTCGGGCCATCCCAGGGTCTGCGCGCGCGACCGCCCGTACCGCACCAGGCGCTTGGTCACCCAGGCCTTGCGGCGCTCCTCGGCGTCCTCGGCCACGGTCTGGGGCCCCGCCCGGCCGTGCTCGCGACGTGCCAGCTCGAGGAACCGTTCGAGCATCTCCGGCTTGCGGCTCGCCGCCTCCACATCGCGGCGGGCCTGGAGGGCGAGCTCCGCCTCGGTGCGCCAGTCGACCCGGTGGTCGAGGGTCGCCTCGGGGATGACGCCCCGTCGGTTGCCGGCGACGTAGGCCGTCGAGACGTGGACGAGGTGGGGGCGCGAGCCGCTCGCCGCGATCGCCTCGTACAAGCGCACCGCGCCGAGGAGGTTGGTCTGGAAGCCCTCGTCGATCGGGGGGTCGAAGGAGACCGTGGCGGCGCAGTGGAGCACGACGTCGAGGTCGCGCGGCAGCGCGAGGGGCTCCTCGCGCGCGACGTCCCCCTCCACGACCTCGACCCGCTCATCGACCAGCGCCCGCAGCCCCTCGTGACCGTGGCGCTCGCGGAGCGCGTTGAAGGCCGGACGCGAGAGGATCGCGTCGACCCGCTCCCGCCCGCTCGAGCCGAGCTGCGGCCGGACGAGGAGCACGAGCCGAGCGTCGGGGAACTCGGCCAGGAGCCGCTCGACCACCGCCTGCCCGAGGAAGCCCGTGAAGCCCGTGACGAGCACCCGCTTGCCGGCGAGGCCTCGTACGATCGACGAGCGCCGCTTCGGGAACGCCGTCTCTACCATGCGGTAGATGATGAACCTCTACCGGTCGGTAGACAAGTCCCCGCTCGGCACAACGACGGCGCCCCGCCCGGCTCCGTAGGCTTGGGCCAGCGATGAGCGGGCCCGCGTCGACCACGAGCCCCCAGCCGGCGAGATGGCGAGAGGTCTTCGCCGGCGCGCGGGGTCGCCTCACCGCCGGTCTGCTGCTCCTCGAGGCCCTGGTCGCTACCCAGATCCTGGTCGTCGCCACCGTCATGCCGGCCGTGCGCGAGGAGCTGGGAGGTCTCGCGCTGTACGGATGGACGTTCAGCGCCGCCGGCCTCGGCCAGTTCGCGGCCATCCCCATCGCCGGGCACGCCGTCGACCGGTTCGGCCCGCGGCGGCTCCTCGCCGTGACGCTCGTCGTGTACTCGATCGGCCTGCTGGTCGCCGCCCTCGCGCCGAGCATGCTGGTCCTCGTCCTCGCCCGCCTCGTCCAGGGGGTCGGCGGCGGGGCGGTGTACGCGGTCTCGCTCGCGACGGTCGCGAAGAGCTACCCGGAGGAGCTCCGGGCACGCGTGCTCGCGCTCCTGGCCGCGAGG
>SIRV01000078.1 GCA_004366195.1 Actinomycetota bacterium | reverse complement strand
GCACGACGAGGTGCAGGAGGGCGAGCCGACCCTCCCCGAGCGACAGGTGTTGCTCGGCGCCGACGCCGGCGAACCGTTGCAGGAACAGCCGCCGCAGCCGCTCACCGAGCTCGGGGTCGTACCGCTCGCGGGGCATCGCGACGAGCACGTTCACGGCGCCGTGGGCGGGATCCGGCCGGACGAAGAGCCGGACCCGACGTCGCTCCTGGAGCGCCAGGAGCTCCATCACCCGCCGCCGGAGCTCGTCCTCGGGCGCCGAGAGCAGCTCCTGCTTCGGGAACCCGTCGAAGATCGAGATCACGGTCCGGTAGTCGTGCGAGCCCTCGACCAGGTCTTCGGCCTCGAGGATCCGGGCCAGGCGCCGGCGGAGCAGCGGCATGCGATCGGCCGGGGTGGCGATGGCGCGGGAGGTGAACAGGCCGAGGAGCCTCGCCTCCCCCGCGGCGGAGCCGCCGGGCCCGGGGCGACGCACGCAGATCACGTCCATCCACGCCCGGCGGTGGACCGTGGACGGACGACGGCTCCGCGCGTACGAGAGCGGCGCGCCCCCGGAGAGCCGCTCGCGCACCGTCGGGTCGAGGGCGGCGAGCGGCACCGGCTCCTCCAGCGAGGACGGCCGCCCTGCGCAGATCCCGAGGCCGGTCCCCGGAACCGCGCGGAGGGCCGGCCCGTCCGGGCCCGGCACGACCTCGTACTCGCGGTACCCGAGGAACACGAAGTGGTCGTCGAGGAGCCAACGGAGGAAGGCCGCGGCCTCCTCGATCTCCTCGGCGGGCGCGGCCCCGGCCGCGGCCTCCACGTCGGCGACCATCCGCTCGACGGCCCCGCGCATCGCCGCGGAATCCCGGACGACCAGACGCACGTCCTCCAGGATCCGGCGGACGGCTCCGGTGAGGTCGACGAGCTCGGGCTCCGACAGGCGTCGGTCGAGCTCGAAGTGCATCACCGACTCGCGCCGCTCCGCCTCGCGGGGATGGACGATCCCCGCGATGCGGCCGTCGGCGTCGCGACGGATGCCGAGCACCGGGTGAGCGGCTCGCCGGACGCGCAACCCGCGCCCCCGGAGCTCCTCGGCCACCGAGTCGAAGAGGAACGGGGCGTCCTCCGTGTTGGTCTCCAGGACGCTGCCCGGCGTCGCGTAGCCGTCGCGGTCGGGATCGGGGTTGAACGCCCGCACGGCGACCGGCTCATCGCCGCGGGCATCGGCGAGCCCGAACGCCCCCACGATGCGACCGACGAGCTCGGCGATGGGGAGCTCCGCGAGCTCCGGCGGCAAGCGACGCGCGAAGGCGGCCGCGAAGGCCTCGAGCGCCGCCGCCCGCTCGGGAGCCACACGGCCGACGAGGTGCCGGGACAGCTCGGCCGGGGCGATCGCCCCGGCCTCCGATCGGGCGGTGCTCACGACGCTCCATCCTACCCGGGCTCCAGCCGCGGTCCCGGGGAGCCGAGGTGAGAAGATGGACCCGCGGGAGGAAGCCCATGGTCGGAACCGCGCCAGCGGGGGATGGTCGGGCCCCCGCCGACACGCCGAGGCTGCGCTCGGCGGCGCAGCTGCGGATGCTCCACAGCCTGGCGCTCCGTCTGAACCAGCTCGGAGACGTACGGCAGATCGCGGAGGCCATCACCGCCGAGCTGAAGACCCTCATCGACTACCACAACTGCCGCGTGTACCTGCTCGCCGAGGACGGGTGGACCCTCGAGCCGATCGCCTTCCGCGGCGAGCTCACCGAGTACGAGGGCGAGACCTACGAGGAGCTCGTCACCCACATGGGCGAGGGCTTCACCGGCCACGCCGCGGCGACCGGGGAGACGTACTACGCCCCCGACGCCCTGCGCGACCCGATCGGCGTCCAGATCCCCGGCACGCCGGAGATCGAGGAGTCGATCCTCGTCGTCCCGATGAAGGTCGGGGAGCGCGTCACCGGGGCCATCGTCCTCTCCAACCTCGGGGTGGACCAGTTCGACGACGAGGACATCCGCGTCGTGGAGGTGCTCGCGGCCCACGCCGCCGTGGCGGTCGAGAACGCTCGGCTCCTCGCCAAGGAGCGGGAGGCGGCGGAGACGGCCTCGGCCCTCCTCCGGCTGTCCCAGGCGCTCACCGGCGCGCACGACCTCGAGACCGTGCTCGCCCGCGTGACGGAGGCCGTCCCGGAGTTCCTCCCCAACCCCCTCCTCGCGACGTACCTCCGCGATCCCGCCGACGGCGCCTTCCGCCTCATCCGGCAGCGCGGCGCGCCGGAAGAGCGCGCGCCGCACGACATCCCGCCCGACGTCGCCGCCGCCTTCCTCCGCTCCACCTCCGAGCCGTTCGTGCTCCCGCGCGAGGTCGTGCAGCAGGTGCCGCGAACGCTGTGGATCCTCGACGAGCCGACCGCGGTGCTCGTCGCCCCCCTCCGGTTCGAGCCGGACGGGTTCGCCGCGCTCGTCATCGCCGCTCCCGAGGGGACGGACGGCTTCGACCCGAGGACCCTCACGCTCGTCCGCGGTATCGCGGACATCGCCTCCCTCGCGCTCGGCAGCGCTCGGCGTTTCCACGAGCTCGAGCGGTTCCACGAGCTCGTGGAGGGGCTCGACGCGGTCTTCTGGGAGGCCGAGCCCACGAGCCTCGCCTTCACCTTCCTCTCCCGGCAGGCCGAGGCGATCGTCGGCGAGCCGGGGTCGTGGGGCGCCCACGTCCACCCCGAGGACCGCGACCGCGCCGTCGCCGAGCTCCGGGCGGCGATCGCGGCGGGAGGGCACCACAGCCTCGAGTACCGGGCCCTCGGACCCGCGGGCACCGTGGTGTGGCTGCGGGATCTCGTCCACGTCGGGCGAGACCCCCGCGGCGCGACGATCCTGCGCGGCCTGATGGTGGACATCTCCGAGCGCAAGCGCGCCGAGGAGGCGCTCCGGCGGAGCGAGCGGGCCTACCAGGAGGCCTTCGAGCGCGAGCGGCAGGCCGCCGAGCGCCTCCGCGCCCTCGACGAGATGAAGAACACCTTCCTCGAGGCCGTCTCCCACGACCTGCGGACGCCGCTGACCTCGATCCTCGGCTCCGCGCTCACGCTCGAGCAGGGCGCCGGGGCGCTCTCGCGCGGGGACACCGAGGACCTGATCCGGCGGATCGCCGCGAACGCGCGGAAGCTCGAGCGCCTCCTCTCAGACCTGCTCGATCTCGACCGGCTGCAACGCGGGATCGTCGCCCCCCAGCGGCGCCCCACCGCCCTCACCGAGCTGCTGCGGCAGGCGGTGGCCGACCCCGAGCTCCTCGGGGGTCGCGCGGTGGAGCTCGACGTCCCGGAGCGCCTCGTGGCGCACCTGGACACGGCCAAGGTGGAGCGGATCGTGGAGAACCTCCTCGCCAACGCCGCTCGTCACACGCCGGCCGACGCCCACGTCTGGGTCGCCGCCCGTCGGGAGGGCCGCGGCGTGCTGCTCGTCGTGGAGGACGACGGGCCGGGGATCCCGCCCGAGCTCCGCGAGGCGGTGTTCGAGCCCTTCCGCCAGGTGCCGGGGCCGGCGACCCACGACCCCGGGGTCGGCATCGGCCTCGCCCTCGTCGCGCGGTTCGCCGAGCTCCACGGCGGCCGGGCGTGGGTCGAGGAGCGCGCCGGCGGCGGCGCCTCGTTCCGCGTCTACCTCCCCGAGGTCTGACCGGCCTCAGCCGGCCTCGGGACCACCGCCCTCCGCTCCGGCCGCCGGCGCCTCGCCGGCCTCCTCGGAGCCCTCGAGGGAGGCCTCGAGCTCGCGGATCTCGGCCTCGAGATCGCTGATCCTCTGGACGAGCGCGTCGGCCTCCGCGCCGGCCGGCTCGCCGCCGGTACGCTCGCGGTGGATGAGGTAGCCGAGCTTCTCCGCCGCCTCGTTGGCCTCCTTGCGGAGCCCGTGGATCTTGGCCTTGGTCTGCGCGACGGCCGCGCCCTTCTTGGCGGCCTCGGCGGCCTCCCCCGCCGCCTGCTTGACCTTGTCGAGGATCCCCATGGTTCCTCCTTCCCTCCCTTCCACGGTACCCCGACCGAGCTCGGACGGCGAGCCGGGAGCGGTGAGGGCCGGGAGGCGGTGGGGGACTGGAGGCCTCCCGGCCCTCGGTGTCGGGGTGCGATGGATCACCCGACGGCCCGGCGGGGCGGGCGTGCGCCCCGCCCTGGCTCAGATGAACAGCGTGATCGCGTCCTGCGCCTCCATCAGCATCGTCGTGGCGCCGGCCGGCTCGGCGAGCCCGTCGATCATGTCCTCCCGCTTCAGGCCGAGGAGGTCCATCGTCATCTGGCACGGCACCAGCTTGACGCCCATGTCCACGGCCATCTTCAGCAGCTCGCCGGGGCTCGCCACGTTGTGCTCCTTCGCGAGCTTGGCCATCATCGCGGGCCCCGCGCCGGCGAAGTTCATCTTGCTGAGGCGCAGGTGCTCCATCCCCGGCCGGTCGAGCAGCGCGACCATCTTCTGCATCCAGTTCTCGCCGGTGATGTGCTTGTCCTCCTTCACCAGCGCGAACAGGCCCCAGAAGGTGAAGAACACGGTCACGTCCATCCCCATGGCGGCGCCGGTGGTGGCCAGGATCATCTGCGGCCACACCTTGTCGAGCTCGCCGCTCCAGGCGATGATCACGAGCTTCTTGTGCTTGGGGTGCTCCTCGTGCTCGTGCGCCGGGATCGCGAGCGTCTGCTCCTCCACCGACATCCCGCTCACCTCACTTCTTGCGGATCACGAACCGGTAGACGCCGTCCTGCTCGGTCTGCTCGACGAGCTCGTTACCGGTCGAGCGGCACCAGGCGTTGAAGTCCGCCACCGAGCCCGGGTCCGTCGCCAGCGCCTCGATCAGCTCGCCGGAGGCGAGCTCCTTGATGGCCTGGGCGGTCTTCACGATCGGCAGCGGGCAGGACAGGCCCTTGAGGTCCAGGGTCTTCGCGACCTGCATGCTCATGACTCGCTCCTTCCCGTGGGGATGGGCATCGGCATCTTCTCGGGGAGCCGGCCCTGGGGGACCGTCTCCCAGTACAGTCGGTTGAAGAGCCACTTCGCCGAGTGCCAGATGAGGTTCGGCTGCGGCGGCGCCGGCGGGTGCTCGTAGTCGAACCGGAGCACCGTGGCCTTGCGGTTCCCGGTCTCGAGGAAGCACATCACGCGGCCGCCGTAGTTCTCGTTCGGCGCGGTGCCGCGCACGAGCGAGGCGATGCGGCTCGCGACGACCGGCGCCTCGAAGTGCGCGGTGGAGCCGCTCTTGCTGATCGGCAGGTTCGTCGCGTCTCCGATGGCGAAGATCCGGTCGTGGCCCTCGACCTGGAGGGTGTAGCGGTCGGTCGGCAGCCACCCCGCCGGATCGCCGAGCCCGGAGTCCACGATCACGTCCTGCCCCCGATGCGGGGGGACCAGCACGAGCAGGTCGTACTCGAGCTTCTCGCCCTCGAGCGAGGACACCGTACCGGCCGAGGGATCGACCTCCTCCACGTTGAAGAACGTGACGAGCTCGATCCCCCGCTGCTCCATGATCGGCTGGATGACCTTCGAGGCCGACTCGATGGTGAACGCCCGGTTGAGCGGCGAGAGCAGGGTGATGTGGCTGCGCTCCCGGATGCCGCGGCGGCGCAGGTACTCCTCGACCATGAAGACGAACTCGACGGGAGCCGGCGGGCACTTGTACGGCACGCCGGCGATCCCGACGAGCAACCGGCCCCCGCGGAACCGCCGGAGCGCCTCCCGCAGCCGCTGGGCTCCCTCGAGCGAGTAGAACTCGTAGGATCCCTCGCGAAGTCCCGGCACGAGGTCGGGCACCAGCCGAGCGCCGGTGGCGAGCACGAGGTAGTCGTACTCCAGCTTGCCGCCGCGCTCGAGGTGCACGAGCCCCGCATCGGGCTCGATCTTCGTCGCCCGCTCCACCGCGAGATCCACCTCTCGCCGGAGGAGGGTCCGCTCGTCGCGGACCAGCCACCGGCCGTTCGCCTGCCCGAGCGCCACGTACAGGTACCCGGGCTGGTAGTGGTGCATGCCGGTGGGGTCCACGACGGTGACCCTGCCCTCGCGGCCGAGCGCCTTGGCGAGCAGGTTCGCAACCAGGGTGCCGCCGACGCCCCCGCCGAGGACGACGACCTTGGCCGGCACCTGCCTCACCTCACCTTCTTCACGACGAAGCGCGTGTAGCCGTCCTCCGGCACGACCTCGACGAGCTCGTGCCCGGCCTTCGCCACCCACGCCGGGATGTCCGTCTTCGAGCCCTCGTCGCTCGAGAGCACCTCGATCACGTTCCCGACCTCGCCCTCGCGGATCGCGCCGATGAGGCTCATGAGCGGGCCCGGGCACGGCATACCACGGGCGTCGATCGAGCGGTCGATGTTGACGGTCGCCATCGTCCCCACCTCCTCAGATGAAGGTCACGGGGCCGTCGGCGTCCATGAAGAACGACGCGACCCCTTCCTGGTCGTCGACGAGCGGATCGAGGTCCTCGAGCGTGAGGCCGAAGGTCTCCATGGACAGCGAGCAGGCGTGGATCTTCACGTCGCCGATCTCCTTGGCCTGGCGGAAGATCTCGCTCCAGTGCTGGCCGCCGTGCCTCCGGTACGCCGCCTCGCCCTCCGGCCCCGCCTCCGAGGCGAGCCCGTGGTCCTCGCGGATCCGGTCCTTGCGGAAGGCGTCGAGGGCCCAGTACTGGAGGAAGACGTTCACCTTCCGGCCCATCGCCGCGGCGCCGGCCGCGAGGACGGCGGCCGCGTTCAGCTTATCGTCCGTGCCCGAGAAGAGCACCAGCGACAGCGTCGAGTCGTCCATCTCGCACCCCTCGTCTCTCCGGCCCCGAGCTCCTCCTCGGGTCCCGGCCCTAGGGTGCCAGGCGAAATCGGACCCGGCCGGGGTCCTTTCTCCCGCACCGAGCGGGACCTTCGGCCGTCATCCGCCGCGAGCTCTGGGTTGCCGGTGCCCGGTCGAGCGGGTACGGTGGCGCGAGCCGCCCTCGGCGACACGTATGGCCGACGCGACCGACGACCGCCCCGACGTGCCCCGCGAGGGGCCCCCGTCCGACGACCCGCCGGTCGCCGGCTCGGGCCTCGCCGTCCGCGCCGAGACACCGGTGGCGATCCCGGTCGGCAGAGCGTGGACGTGGCCGCGGATGGCCCGCAAGACGGCCACCGGCGTCGTCGCGCTGTACCTCTTCGTCCTCGCCCTCCAGCTGATGAAGGGGGGGGCCGCGGCCATCGCCCCGACGATCCGCGAGAGCGTGTTCTTCGGCAACGGCGCGGCGACCCTCGGCGCGGGGTGGCTCGGCGCCTACCTCGTCCTCTCGGGATCGCCGATCGCGGCGCTCTCCCTCGGACTGTTCGCCGGCGGCGCCATCACGGAGCTGCAGACGTTCACCATGCTGAGTGGCTCGCGCCTGGGCGCCTCCTTCGTCGTGCTGCTCGTGGGGTTCCTGTACGCGGTGCGCAACCGGGCCGCCCCGCGTGCGGAGTCGGTGGGGATGGGGATCCTCGCCCTGTCCCTCACGGCGATCACCTACCTCCCCGGGATGGTGCTCGGCTACGCCCTGCTCCGTTCCGGCGTCCTCTCCGGCATCCGGTGGCGCACCTCCGGCGATGTGACGAGCCTCGTCGACTTCCTCTGGGGCCCGACCCTGGACGTCGTCCACCTGCTCGTCCCCGGGTGGCTCCTGCTGCCCGCTGGACTCGGGGTCATCCTCATCTCGTTCAAGCTCCTCGACCGGGTGCTGCCGCAGGTGGACGGGCGGAAGATGGGGCGCCGCCGTGCGGCGTGGCTGCGGCGCCCATGGCCGATGTTCGCCCTCGGCTGCGTCGTGGCGACCCTGACCCTGTCGGTTTCGGTGGCCCTCACGGTCCTCGTGCCCCTCGCGACGCGCGGCTACGTCAAGCGCGAGGAGTCGATCCCCTACATCATGGGGGCCAACATCACCACGCTCGCCGACACGCTGGTCGCCGCCATGCTGCTGCGCAACGCGGTCGCGGTGCAGATCGTCCTCGCCGAGGCGATCGCGGTCGCCGCGGTCTCGATCGCGTACCTCGCCCTCATCTATCGCCCGCTCAAGCGCGGGGTCATCGGCCTGAACGACTGGCTCATCGCATCCGGCCGCCGCCTCTGGGTGTTCGTCGTCGGGCTGTTCGTCTTCCCGGCTCTCCTGCTGACATCGGGCCTGTGGCTCCGGGCGTTCGGCTGATCCGGCCGTGACGGACCTCGTGATCTCCCGGGCGCTGGTGATCGACGGCTCCGGCGCGCCCGGGTTCGTCGGCTCGGTGACGGTGACGGGCGACCGCATCGAGGCCGTGCTGCGCGAGGGGGAGCCCGAGCCGGCTGCGGCACGCCGGACGGAGGCCGGGGGACTCGTCCTCGCCCCCGGCTTCATCGACGTCCACCAGCACTCCGACCTGAGCCCCTTCACCGAGCCGGGCATGGACAGCTACCTCCGGCAGGGGGTGACGACCTGCGTGGTCGGCAACTGCGGCAGCTCCGCCTTCCCGGTCGAGGGGGTGGACGAGCTCGCGGCGCTCGCGGGCGCACGGTCGAGCGAGCTGGGGCGCCCGTGGCGCTCCTTCGGCGAGTACCTCGAGCGGATCCAGGCGTGTCGCCCCGCGATGAACCTCGCGGCCCTCGTCGGCCATGGCACCCTCCGCCAGGCGGTCCTCCGCGGGGACCAGCGGCGGGCCCCGGCGGCCGAGGAGATGGCGACGATGCGTCGGCTCCTCGCCGACGCGCTCGACGAGGGCGCGCTCGGCCTCTCGACCGGCCTGATCTACGCGCCGGGGCTCCACGCGACGACGGAGGAGATCGTGGAGCTCGCCTCGGTCCTCGCGCGCCGCGGCGGGGTGTACGCGAGCCACGTCCGCGGCGAGGACGAGCGGGTGTTCGACGCCGTGGACGAGTGCATCGAGATCGGTCGCCGCGCCGGCGTCCCCGCCCACGTGAGCCACCTGAAGGTCGAGGGTCGCGCGATGTGGGGTCGGGCCGGAGCGCTGCTCGAGCTGCTCGACGCGCGCCGGGAGGCCGGCGACGACGTCTCGGCCGACCAGTACCCCTACACGGCGTGGGAGACGGGGCTCGCGGCGCTCCTGCCCTCCTGGGTGGCGGCGGAGGAGCTGCCGGAGGTGCTCGCGGACCCCGCCGCCCGGGAGCGGCTGGAGCGCGAGATCGACGAGGGCGGCTCCGGCGCCGAGGGCGTCGGACGGACCCTGGGCTGGGACCGCGTCATGCTCGGCTCGTTCCCGCCGCGGCCCGAGCTCTCCGGCCGAAGCCTGGCCGAGCTCGCGGCCGAGCGAGGCGTCCCGCCGGCCCGGCTCGTCGTGGAGCTCCTCCTCGCCGATCGCTTCGCGGGGATGCTCGGGCACGGGATGGACGAGGAGGACGTGCGCACGATCCTCGCGCGGCCGGACGTGTACGTGGCGAGCGACGGGATCGCCGTCTCCCCGCAGGGTCCGCTCGGCGGCTACGCCGTCCACCCCCGCTACTACGGGACCTTCGCCCGGGTCCTCGGGCGGTACGTCCGCGAGGAGGGGCTCCTGCCCCTGGAGACCGCGATCCGGAAGATGACGGCGCTGCCGGCCGAGCGCTTCGGCCTGGCCGGCAGAGGGCGGATCGAGCCCGGCGCCTCCGCCGACCTCGTCCTGTTCGACCCCCGGACGGTCGCCGACCGGGCGAGGTACGAGCGCCCCCACGCGTTCGCCGAGGGGGTCCGGCTCGTACTGGTGAACGGCCGGGTCGCCTTCGACGGCGAGCCGCGGGAGCGGGCCGGCCGCGCCCTCCGCCGCGGCGAGCGCTGAGCCCAGCCCGACCGTTCGGGGCCGTTCGGCCGATGCCGAAGGACGGGGTTCCCTGGTAGGAAAGGGGACGTCCGCGGACGGAAGGAGGCTCGGTATGCGACGGATGTTCGTGGGCCTCATGGCTCTGACGCTCGCCCTCGCGCTCGCGCTCCCGGCCGGGGCCATCACCGACGGCGTGCCCGACGGCGACGGCCACCCCTACGTGGGGCTGATGGTGGCCCAGGACGAGAACGGCAACCCGCTGTGGCGGTGCAGCGGCACGCTGATCTCCCCCGAGCTCTACCTCACGGCGGGGCACTGCACGGAGGCGCCGGCGGCCCATGTCGAGATCTGGTTCGAGCCGGGGCCCATCCAGGTCGATCCCGCGTACCCGGCCGACGGCGACGACCGGTGCGACGGCATCGCCGGCTACCCGTGCCGGGGCGACGTCGGCGGCACCCCCTACACCCATCCCCAGTACGACCCGGACGCCTTCTGGCTGCACGACCTCGGCGTGGTCGTGCTCGACGAGCCGATGACGATGCGGACGTATGGAGCCCTGCCGAGGCTGAACCAGCTGGACGCGCTGAAGCCGCGCCGGAGCACCCGGTTCACCGCCGTCGGCTACGGCCTGCAGAAGGCGTTCCCTCCGGCCGCCGAGTGGAAGGACCAGGCGACGCGGATCCGGATGGTCGCCTACCCCTACCTGGTGCAGATCAACACCGGGTTCACCGGCGACGGCTCGCTCGTGCTCTCCAACAACGCCTCCTCCGGGGGCACCTGCTTCGGGGACTCCGGCGGCCCGAACTTCGTCGGGACGACCAACGTGATCGGCGGCGTGACCTCGTTCGGCTTGAACTGGACCTGCGGCGGGACCGGCGGCGTCTACCGCGTGGACCGGGCCGACGACCTGGACTGGCTCGCGACCTTCGGCATCTACCCGCCGAGCTGACGGCGGTTCCAGGAGCCCGTAGGGCGAGGGGGCGGTCGCCCGCCCCCTCGCGCCTTCCCCGAGCCGGCGGTCGGACTCGAACCGACGACCTGCGGTTTACAAGACCGCTGCTCTCCCCGCTGAGCTACGCCGGCCCAGGCCGAGTCTACGCCCGCCGGCGCGAGGGGACGACGTACGCGTAGAGCGCGGCCGCGAGCGCCGCCGAGGCGTTCAGCGAGCCCACCCGACCGACCATCGGGAGCGCGACCAGGAGGTCGCACGCCTCGCGCGCGAGGCGCGACAGGCCCCGCCCCTCGCTCCCCACCACGATCGCCACCCGACCCGGAGGGCAGGGCTCGTCGTACACGCTCCGGGGCGCCGCGCCGTCCAGGCCGATCACGGTGAAGCCGAGGCCCCGGAGCCGCTCGAGGGCCCGCGGGACGTTCGCCACCCGCGCGTGCGGCAGGTGCAACAGCGCCCCGGCCGAGGCCCGCACCGCGGCCGGCGTCAGCCCCGACGCGCGGCGCTCCCGCGTGACGAGCATGGCCGCACCGGCGGCCTCGGCCGAACGCGCGGCGGCCCCGAGGTTCTGGGGGTCCTCGACCCCCTCCAGCACGACCACCAGGGCGTCCCCGGCGAAGGGCCAGGAGGCGAGCTCCCGCTCCGAGAGCGTCCGCGGCGGGCGGAGCCGCGCCACCACCCCCCGGTGGTCGGCGGCCGACCGGTCGAGCGTCGCCCTCTCCACCTCCCTCACCGGGACCCCAGCCGCCGCGGCGAGGTCGAGGAGCTCGCGCAGCCCAGGGGTCCGCCGAGACCCCGCGGCGAGGAGCACCTCCTCCGCGAGCCCCGCCCGGACCGCCTCCAGCGCGGCGCGCCGTCCCCCGAGCGCGAACGCCGAAGGACGGGCTCCGATCCGCCCGCGTGACCGCGGACGGCTCACGACTCGCGCAGGACGGCGAGGGCGATGCACGCCGCGCCGTCCCCCGACAGGCCGAGTCCCTCCGGCCTCGTGGCCTTCACCGACACCCGTTCCGGGGGCACGCCCAGGGTGGCCGCGAGGTGCCGGCGGATCTCCTCGCGCCGGGGCGCGATCGCGGGGCGCTCGGCCACGATCGTGAGGTCGGCCGAGACCGGCACCAGGCCCCGCACCCGCACCTTGGCCACCGTGCGCGCGAGGAGCTCGAGCCCCGGGATGCCCGCGATCTTCGGGTCGTCCTCGGGGAAGTGCTCCCCGATATCGCCGAGCCCCGCCGCCCCGAGCAGCGCGTCGGCGAGCGCGTGGCAGACCGCGTCGCCGTCGGAGTGGCCGGCCAGGCCGTTCACCTCCTCGAACCGCGCCCCGCCCAGGTACAGGGGCCGTGGCGCGATGGCCCGTGGGTGGACGTCGAAGCCGAGACCCACGCGGACCTCAGGCACGGGCGACCTCCGCGACCAGCGCCTCGGCGAGCCCGAGATCCTCGGGGGTCGTGATCTTCAGGTTCCTCGCCTCGCCGGGAACGGACCGGACGCGGTAGCCGGCCCACTCGAGCAGCCCCGCGTCGTCGGTGGCCGTCACGCCCGCTCGGACGGCGCGCTCGTGCGCGTCCCGGAGCGCCGCCGCGAGGAAGGCCTGCGGGGTCTGCGCGAGGGCGAGGTCCTCCCGCGGCACGGTCTCCACGACCACCTCGCCGCGGACCCGCTTCACCGTGTCCGGCACCGGCACCACCGGGACGACCCCCTCCCAGCCCTCCAGCGCCTCGAGCACGAGCCCGAACAGCGCCGGGGTCGCGAGCGGGCGCGCGGCGTCGTGGCAGACCACCGCCGTCGCCTCCCCCGGCACGGCGGCGAGGGCCGCGCGGACCGACGCCTGCCTGGTCGCGCCCCCGGTCACCACGGCGTGGGGGCCGAGGGGCTCAACGATCGCGTGCGCCAGATCCTCGTGGCCGGGCGGAGCGGCGACCACCACGAGCCCCACCGCCGGGTGGGCGAGCGCGGCCGCCACCGCCCTCGCGAGCATCGGCCTGCCGCCGATGGCGACGAACGCCTTCGGCGTCGGCAGGCCGAGGCGCTCGCCCGAGCCCGCGGCGACCACGATCGCCACCGCCCTGCTCACGGCGCCAGCGTACCCCGCGCCGGGCCCCTCAGCGCAGGGTCGCGAAGACCATCCGTCCCGTCGCGGTCTGGATCACGTTGCGGACCCGGACCGGCACCTCGTGGCCGATGCGGTCGCGCGCCTCCTCGACCACGACCATCGTGCCGTCCTCCAGGTACCCGACGGCCTGGCCACGCTCGCGGCCGTCCTTCACGAGCTCGATCACGAGCTCGTCGCCCACCCCCACGGGGGTCCGGAACGCCGCAGCCAGCCGGTTCAGGTTGGGGACCGGGACCGAGAGCGCCTGCGCCACCTTCGCCAGGTTGTGGTCGGCGGTGATGAGGGCCGCCCCCCGCTCTCGCGCCAGGCGCACCAGGGCTGCGTCCACGTCGAACACCCCGTCCTCCTCGACCAGGTGGACCTGGACGGTCTTGGCTCGCTGGAGCTCGGCCACGGCATCGAGCCCGCGGCGCCCCCGTGCGCGTCGCTTCGGGTCGGAGGTATCGGCGATCGCCTGGAGCTCCCGGAGGACGGCCGAGTGGATGAGGAGGTCGCCGGTGAGGAACCCCGTGGTCACGAGGTCGACGACGCGCCCGTCGATGAGCGCGCTCGTGTCGACGACGGCGACCTCCCCCCGGCCCACGCCACCGGCCCTCGGCTTCAGACCGATGAGGTCGAAGAGCTCGAGGTGCTTGGCTCGGCCGACCCGGTACCCGGCGTAGCCCAGCGTCGCGTACACGAACGCGGCGCTCGTCCAGGCCACGAGCGGCGGGAGCCGGAAGATGGGGACCGTGGAGAAGGCCGCGAGCGCGAGGCCGGCCAGGAGTCCCGCCGTGCCCGCCACGATCTCCGCCGCCGGCACCCGCCGGAGCTGCTCCTCCACCGAGGAGACCGCCGAGACCGTCCGCCGCCCGAAGACCCCTCCGAGGACGAACCCCACCGACGTGCCGAGCGCCACCCCGAGCAGGGTGTCCCGCGCGCTCGCCGTCCGCGACCGGGTGGCGACCACGTAGCCCGCCACGGCGAAGAGGACGACGAAGATCAGCCGGACGAACTCCACCAGCCGCCCGCCGGGCGGCCTGGCGCGCTCGCGTCGGGGCTTGTGGGATCCGCTCCCGGCCCCCGGGCCCTGCTCGGAGCTCGACATGTCCGATAGGAACCTCGACGCGCCGGTGCGCCCGCTTGACCCGCGAACGGGCAGGCTGAGGGGAAACCCGAACGCCGGGTCAGGCGCCGCGGGCGACCCGCGAGCCGTGGGCCTCGTCCAGGACCTTGTCGATCATGGCCTCGGCCTTCTCCTCCGTGCTGCCGGTCGCGTACGCCAGCTCGGAGACGAGGATCTGCCGCGCCTTCTGGATCATCCGCTTCTCACCGGCCGAGAGCCCGCGCTCGCGCTCCCGGATCGAGAGGTTCCGGACGACCTCGGCGACCTGGTAGATGTCGCCCGAGCGCAGCTTCTCGATGTTGTTCTTGAAGCGGCGGCTCCAGTTGGCCGCCATCTTGGACTCGTCCTCGCGAAGGACGGCGAGGACCTTCTTGACCTCGCTCTTGCTCACGACCTGGCGGAGTCCCACCTCCTCGGTGCTCTCCACCGGGATCATGAGCGTCAGGTCCCCGTAGGAGACCCGCAGCTTCAGGTACTTGCGCTTCTCGCCTAGGAATTCACGGACACAGAGATCCTCGATGACTGCGGCACCATGCTCCGGGTGCACGACCGTGTCGCCCTTGCGGAACACCAGACCCCCTCGGATGCGTTGGGTGGCAAGTTGAACCGCCAGCCAGGGTAGCACGCGGACCCCTTGGGACGCAAACCGAAACCGCTGGTCAGGGGCCTGATGGGTTCCTCCGCCCGGCCTAGGTCGGAGGGCCGATCGTCCCCGCCCCGGCCCAGGTCAACGCCTCGCGGACGTGCCGGACGGGGACGACACGGACGCCCTCGTCGACGACCGCGCCCTCTGCCGCGTAGACCGTTCGGACCCCCGCGGCTCGGGCCGCCGCCAGGCGCGAGGCCATGGCCGGCGCGGGCCGGACCAGCCCCGTGAGCCCGACCTCGCCCACGAACGCGGTCCCAGGGGGCGCCGGGATCCCGGTCGCGGCCGAGGCGAGCGCCGCCGCCACCGCGAGGTCGCACGCCGGATCCTCCACCCGGACGCCGCCGGAGGCCGCACCGAACAGGTCCGAGCGCCCGAGCCGCAGGCCCGCCCGCTCGAGGACCGCGGCCACGAGCTGGAAACGCCGAGCGTCGAGGCCCGTCACCTGGCGGCGAGGGGCCCCCTCGGTGGGGGCCACGAGCGCTTGGACCTCCAGCGCGAGGGCCCGCCGCCCGGCCCGAGGCAGCGCCGTCGCGGCGCCCGGCTCCCCATCCCCCGGGACGAGGAGCGCCGCGGGGTCCATCTCCACCAGGCCCGAGACCGTCATCTCGAACCAGGCGACCTCGCCCTCCGCCCCGAACCGGTTCTTGCCGCCCCCCAGCACCCGGAGCCCGGAGCGGGGATCCCCGTCGAAGGACAGGACGACATCCACCGCGTGCTCGAGGGTCCGGGGTCCGGCGAGGTCGCCGTCCTTGGTCACGTGGCCCGTGAGGACCACCGCGATCCCGAGCTCCTTGGCCAGGCCGACCAGCGCGTCGGCGCACGAGCGCACCTGCGCCACCCCGCCCGGTACCTGCGGGGCATCGGGGTCCCGGAGGGTCTGGATCGAGTCCACCGCGAGCAGGAAGGGGCGCGCCGCGCGGGCGGCGTGGAGCACCGTCCCGAGCTCGCGCCCCGGCACGAAGGAGACCGCCTCGCCCGGGATGCCGAGGCGCCGGGCCCGGGCGGCCACCTGCTCGCGGGACTCTTCCCCGGAGGCGAGCAGGCAGGGCAGCCCGGCCGCCGCGAGGTTCGCGAGCAGCTGCAGGAGCAGCGTGGACTTCCCGATCCCCGGCTCTCCCGCCAGGAGCACCACGGAGGCCGGCACGAGCCCTCCCCCGAGGACGCGGTCGAGGCCCGGGAGCCCCGTCCCCACCCGGCGCTCCACCTCACCGTCGTGCGCGAGGGTCTCGATCGCCGCGCCCGACGAGTCCCCGCCGAGGGGAGCCTCCCGGATCGTGCCCCAGGCGCCGCACCCGGGACACCGTCCGGCCCACCGCGCGAGCTGCTGTCCGCACCCCGAGCAGACCAGGACCGTCCGCACCCGTCCCATCGCCGGGAACCCTACCGGGAGGGTCCGACACGGGGGTCGAGCCCTAGCCGCGGAGGCGTGCGCCGCTGGAGTCGTAGGCGGGCCGCAGGTGCAGGGTGGCGGGGAACCGCTCCCAGGCGATCTCCACCTCGTAGGCACCCTCGGTGAGCCACTCCTCCGTCGCGGCCCCGTCTGGCCGCTCGACCCACCCGAGCATCACGGTCGCGCCGAGGGTGTGCCCGAACATGCCGGACGTCACGGTCCCCACGAGCTCCCCGTTCCGCCAGATCGGCTCGGTGCGGTACGCGAGCGGCTCGGGGTCGTCCAGGACGAGCTGCACGAGCCGCCGCCGTACGCCCGACTCCCGCTGGCGGAGCACCGCCTCCCGGCCGACGAACCCGCCGGGTTTGTCCCAGGCGATGGTGAAGCCCAGCCCGGCCTCGAGCGGCGTGTCGTGCGAGCCGACGTCGTAGCCCCACAGGCGATACGCCTTCTCCAGCCGGAGCGAGTTCAGAGCGTGGAAGCCGGCGAGGCGCAGGCCCACCTCGCGCCCGGCCTCCGCGAGCAGGTCGAACACGTAGGGCCCGAACTCCGTCGGCATCATGAGCTCGTACCCGAGCTCGCCCACGTAGGACACGCGCGAGGCCCGGACGACCACGTGCCCGAGGTCGATCTCCCGCGAGGCGAGGAAGGGGAACGCCTCGTTCGAGAGATCGGCGGTGGTGAGGCCGGCCAGGAGCTCGCGGGACCTCGGACCCATCACCGCCAGCGTGCAGTGCCCCGAGCTCACGTCGGTCACCGCCACCCGGCCCTCCAGGTTCCGCTCCAGCCAGTCGAGGTCCCGCCGCTGCTCGGCGGCGGCCCCGACCACGAGGTACCGGTCATCCGCGAGGCGGGTCACGGTCACGTCGGCCTCGATCCCGCCCCGCTCGTTCAGCATCTGCGTGTAGACGAGCCGGCCGACCGGCACCGCCACGTCGGCCGTGCACAGGCGCTGGAGCGCGGCCTCGGCGTCCGGCCCCTGCACCAGGAACTGCGTGAACGAGCTGTAGTCGAAGAGCGCCACGGCCTCGCGCGCCGCCCGGTGCTCCTCGGCCGAGTAGGGGAACCAGTTCTGCCGGCCGTAGGAGTACTCGTACCTCGGCTCGACCCCGGGGGGCGCGTACCAGTTC
This sequence comes from Actinomycetota bacterium, assembly GCA_004366195.1. Taxonomy (GTDB): domain Bacteria; phylum Actinomycetota; class UBA4738; order UBA4738; family HRBIN12; genus HRBIN12. Next base: position 4,195 of record SIRV01000078.1, on the reverse strand, counting down.
GGGCGCTCCCACCCGGCGACCTCGCCGAAGCACGCGCCGGCCGCGGCGAGGCGGTCGTGGACCGAGGAGCGTCGGAGGCCGCGCGCCGTCTCGAACTGCCGGAACGGCCAGTGCATGTCGTACAGGAGCCCGAGCACCTCCGGCACGCGCTCGGCGAGGTACCTCCGGGTGGCCTGGAAGGGGAAGGTACGGCGGACGTCCACGTCCCAGAGGTCCATCGGGGGATGGCCGTCGACGATCCAGTCGGCGAGCGCCTTCCCGGCGCCGGGGCCGGTGAGGAAGCCGACCGAGTTGAACCCGCACGCGACGTAGTACCCCTCGATCCCCGGGACGTCGCCGAAGTGGAACTTCGCGTCGGGGGTGAAGCTCTCCGGCCCGTTGAAGAAGAGCTGGATCCCCGCGTCCTGGAGGATCGGGATGCGCTTGGCCACCTGCTCGATGAAGGGCGAGAGGTGCTCCCAGTTCTCCGGCAGCTTCACGAACTCCGCGTCCTTCGGGATCCCATCGAGCGCCCACGGGGTCCCGCCCGGCTCGAAGAAGCCGACCATGAGCTTGCTCCCGCCCTCCAGCTTCACGTAGCACCAGTCGTCGTAGCTCTTGAGCACGGGGAGCTCCTCCGGCAGCCCCTCGATCGGCGCGGTCACGACGTAGAAGTGCTCCGTGGCCTGCAGCGGCAGGCTCACGCCGGAGCGGGCCCCGAACTCCCGGCCCCACATCCCGGTGCAGTTCACGACGACCTCGGTCTCGACGTCCCCGCGCGTGGTCGTCACCCCGCGCACGCGCCCGCCGTCGACGCGGACGCCCGTGACCTCGGTGTGCTCGAAGATCCGGGCGCCGCCCATCCGCGCGCCCCTGGCGAGCGAGAGCGTGGTGTCGGTCGGGTTCGCCACCCCGTCGTTCGGGAAGTACATGCCCCCCAGCACCTCGGAGACGTCGAGCAGGGGGAAGCGCTCCTCGACCTCCTCCGGCGTGAGCAGCTCCACGGGGACCCCGATCCCCTTGGCCATCGAGGCCTGGCGGCGTACCTCCTCCCAGCGCGGCTCGTTGCAGGCGATCGTGATCTGGCCGGTCTTCCGGAACCCCGTGGAGAGGCCCGTCTCGGCCTCCAGCGACTCGAAGATCGGAAGCGAGTCGAGCACGAGCCGGGTGAGCGGCGCCGTGGCGCGGAGCTCGGTGACCAACCCGGCGGCGTGCCACGTCGTGCCGGAGGTGAGGGTCTTGCGCTCCAGCAGCACGACGTCGTCCCATCCCCGCTTCGTGAGGGCGTAGGCCACGCTGCAGCCGACGATCCCCCCTCCCACCACGACGACCTTGGCTCGCGCGGGCAGCTGCTCGGACATCGGTTCCTCCTCAGTACCTCGGTGGGGTGATGACCCAGATGGCGACGGCGTCCTCCTCCGTCGGGTTCCGCCACGCGTGGGGGCGTCGGCTCGCGTAGGTGAGCGCGTCCCCCGGCCCGAGCTCGTACCACACGTCCCCCACCTGGACGTCGAGACGGCCCTCCAGCACGACCACGCACTCCTCGTCCGCGTCGTGCGAGTACGGGGGACCGCTGTCCGAGCGCGGGAACAAGGTCGAGCGCAGCACGAGGAGCTTGCCGTCCAGGGAGGGCGAGAGGACCTCGTCCACGAAGCGGTTCTCGCCGAAGGTCATGCGCACGCGGTCCGCGACCCGCACGAGCCCCTCGGTCTCGCCGTGGGGCGGCAGGAACAGCTCGCTCATGGTGATGCCCAGGGCCTCGGCGATCTTGGACAGCGAGGCCACGGAGGGGCTCACCTTCTCGTGCTCGACCTGGCTGAGGAACGCGCGGGAGAGCCCCGAGCGCTCCGCGAGCTCGCGCAGGCTGAGCGAGCGCGCGAGGCGCGCCTGGCGCAGCCGCTCGCCCAGGCCGTCGGCGCCGCCCAGCGACCCGCGCCGCCCCCCGCCGCCCCTCCCGGCACGGGCAACCGGGAGGACCTTCCGGGTCGGCGTCACGGATCGCGGGCGGCCCGCGTGCGGAACCCCCTCGACCACGCCCCCTCCCAGCGCCCCAGGCGCGCGAACACCCTCGCGAGGGCGCCGCGTGGTGTTCACCATCGTTACCTGCCGGACCACGATAGTAGACAGCGCCCCACGGGTCAAACCGGGCGGCTCCGTCCCCCGCCTCCCCGGGGCGGGCGGAGCCTGCCGGAAGGCGCCGCGCTTCCCAACCGCGTAAGGCGCGAGGGCCACCAGAACCGGAAGGCCCAGCAACCTCGCGGCTGCTGGGCCACCGGTCTTGGGGCCGCCGGGCGCGTGGCCCGGACGGCACGGATCAGCTCTCGCTGGAGCCGGCGAGTTCCACCGGCGGGGTCTCGGGGGGCGTGGGCGCCTCGAAGACGATCTCGTCGTCCACGATCACCGTCTGGCCCGGCCGGAACTCCTTCTGCAGGATCTTCTCGGCCAGCGGGTCCTCCACCAGGCGCTGGATCGTCCGGCGCAGCGGCCGGGCGCCGAGGGCCTGGTCGTACCCCTTCCGCGCGAGGAGCGTCTTGGCCGCGTCCGTCAGCTCGATGTCGATGTCCTTGGCCTTCAGCTGCTCGCGCACCCGCTTCATCATCAGGTCGACGATCTTCTTCACGTCCTCCTCGGACAGCGAGTGGAAGACGATGACCTCGTCGATCCGGTTCAGGAACTCGGGCCGGAAGGAGCGCTTGAGCTCCTCCATGACCCGCTCCTTCATCTTCTCGTAGGTCACCTTCTCGTCGGGTCGCGCCGCGAACCCGATCGAGGTCCCCTTCTGGATGTCGCGGGTCCCGAGGTTCGACGTCATGATGATGATCGTGTTCTTGAAGTCCACCGTGTGCCCCTGCGCGTCCGTCAGGCGCCCGTCCTCCAGGATCTGCAGGAGCGTGTTGAACACGTCCGGGTGGGCCTTCTCGATCTCGTCGAACAGGATCACGCTGAAGGGCTTGCGCCGCACGGCCTCCGTCAGCTGGCCGCCCTCCTCGTACCCCACGTAGCCGGGGGGCGAACCGATCAGGCGCGAGACCGTGTGCTTCTCCATGTACTCCGACATGTCGAGCTGGATCAGCGCGTCCTCGTCCCCGAACAGGAACTCCGCGAGCGCCTTCGAGAGCTCGGTCTTCCCCACGCCGGAGGGGCCGAGGAAGATGAACGAGCCGGCCGGGCGCTTGGGGTCCTTCAGGCCCGAACGCGTGCGCCGGATGGCGCGCGAGACGGCGGAGATCGCGTCGTCCTGGCTGATGATCCGCTTGTGGAGCTCCTCCTCCATCCGCAGGAGCTTCTCCGTCTCCTCCTCGGTGAGCTTGAAGACGGGGATCCCGGTCCAGATCGAGAGGACCTCGGCGATCTCCTCCTCCCCGATCTCGGCGAGGACGTCCATCTCGCCCGCCTTCCACTCGCGCTCGCGCCGCTGGCGCTCCTCGATGAGCTGACGCTCCTCGTCGCGCAGCGCGGCGGCGCGCTCGAAGTCCTGGGCGTCGATCGCGTCCTCCTTCTTCCGCCGGACCTGGGCGATCTTCTCGTCGATCTCGCGCACGTCGGGCGGGGCCGTCATGCGGCGGATCCGCATGCGGCTGCCGGCCTCGTCGATGAGGTCGATGGCCTTGTCCGGCAGGTACCGGTCGCTGATGTACCGGTCGGCCAGGTTCGCCGCCGCCACCAGGGCCTCGTCGGTGAAGGTCACGCGGTGGTGCGCCTCGTACCGGTCGCGCAGGCCCTTGAGGATCTCGATGGTGTGGGCGACCGTCGGCTCCTCCACGTTGATCGGCTGGAACCGCCGCTCGAGGGCCGCGTCCTTCTCCAGGTGCTTGCGGTACTCGTCGCGGGTGGTCGCGCCGATCGTCTGCAGCTCGCCGCGGGCGAGCATCGGCTTCAGGATGCTCGCCGCGTCGATCGCGCCCTCGGCCGCGCCGGCGCCGACGAGGGTGTGGAGCTCGTCGATGAACAGGATGATGTCGCCCCGGGTCCGGATCTCCTTCAGGACCTTCTTCAGGCGCTCCTCGAAGTCGCCCCGGTAGCGGGAGCCGGCGACGAGCGCGCCGAGGTCGAGCGTGTAGATCTGCTTGCCCTTCAGGGTCTCCGGCACCTCGCCCTTGACGATGTTCTGGGCCAGGCCCTCGACGATGGCGGTCTTGCCCACGCCCGGCTCGCCGATCAGCACCGGGTTGTTCTTCGTCCGGCGGGACAGGACCTGCATGACCCGCTCGATCTC
>SIRV01000077.1 GCA_004366195.1 Actinomycetota bacterium | reverse complement strand
CGTGACCGGGTCGCGCGAGATCGTCGCGATCTCGATCCTCGCGAGGAGCCCGACCAGGACGCCGAGCCCGAGGACCGTCGTGACGACCATGAACGGGCGACCCCGATCGGGATGGTCGCCCAGCGCATCGCGGTACGGCAGGGTCGCGTCCATCCACCTTCTCGTCGGCGCCTCGTGCTCCGCGGTTGAATATCCGCAGACCCGACCGCCCGTCATCGGCCGGGAGACGGGACGAACCCCGGACCGGCTACGGCTTGGGAACCTTCTTCGGCGCGCCGAGCACGAACACGAGGGCCGCGATCAGCGCCAGTGACTACCAGAACCGGCGGAGCGTGCGCAGCATCTCGGCTCACCTCCCTTCCGCGTCGCCGGGCCCATCCCGGCGGACTCCACGGCGACACCGTAGCCCCGGGGCATGCCCCCGTGCATCGGCCGACCGGGCGGAATCTCGCTTCCCCGCAGGTCGAGGTCGGACCCCAGCCGGGGGTCCGTCGAAGGTCCGATGCGGCTCGAGGCAACGGCCCTCAGCCGACCCGGACGCCTGCCGATACGCTGAGCGTTCGCACGATGACGGCACCCGCATGATCCTCGTCGCGTTCCTCGCGCTCGCGCTGGCGCTCGTGCCCCTGGCCGGGGGGAGCCTCCGCCGGCTCGGCACGCTCCGCCTCCGCGCGCCCGGGCTGCTCCTGCTCGCCCTGGCCTCGCAGGTCGCCCTCATCGCGTTGCCCGGTCCGAGGACGTGGTGGCGGGTCGGCCTGAACGTCGCGCTCTACCCGCTCGGCCTGGCGTTCGTCTGGCTGAACCGGCGCGTGCCGGGGATGCGGGCGATCGGGCTCGGCGCCGCCTGCAACCTCGTCGCGATCCTCGCCAACGGGGGCGTGATGCCGGCGTCGGCCGCCGCGATGCGCGCCGCCGGCATCCAGGCCGAGCCCGGTCTGTTCGCCAACTCGGCCGTCCTGGAGCACCCGAGGCTCCTGTTCCTGGGCGACGTCCTCGCGATCCCGCGCCCGCTCCCCCTTGCCAACGTGCTCAGCGTGGGCGACGTCATCATCGCCCTCGGAGCGGCGTATCTCCTGCACCGGGTGTCGGGCTCGCGCCTGGCCGGGGCACGGCGCTCCGGCTAGCCGTTCGGGCGACCCCAGGACTCGCGCCCGGTGACCCGGAACCCCGCGTCGTGGATCTTGTACTGGCGGTTCACCGAGATCAGCAGGGCCGTCATCGTCTCCGCGATCCGCGCCATCGTGAGGTCCCCGGCGTCCACCCACCGCAGGTTCGGGATGGCGTCGATGAGCTCGCCGACGACGGCCTTGGCCTCCGCGTCGGCGCCGCAGACCAGGACGTCGCTCTCCATCGGGCGGTTCAGGTCCTGGAGCTGCTCGCCGCTGATCGTGTGGAACGCCGCGACCATGCGGACGTGCTTGGGCAGGATCGCCTTGGCCTGCTCGGCCGCCGATCCGTGCCAGGGGCGGATCACGTGCCAGGGCCGGCCGCCGACGGCGGTCGCGAGGGGGCTCGTGCAGTCCACGACGATCGCCCCCTCCCGCACGTGGTCCTTGATCGCCCGGTAGATGTCCGCCTGCCCGGCGTACGGGACGGTGACGAACACCACGTCGCCCCGGGCGGCCGCCTCCTCGTTGGTCGTGCCCTCCACGGCGGCCTCGCCCCCGAGGATCCCGACCGCGTCCGAGGCCCTGCCCGCCCCCTTCTCCGCCGAGCGGGAGCCGATGATGACGTGCTTGCCTGCGCGGGCCAGCCGGAGGGTGAGGCCGAACCCCTCCTCGCCGGTCCCGCCGATCACCGAGATGTCCATGCGTCAGAGACTACCGGACGGGGGCGGCCCGGCCGGATCCACCCGGCCGGGCCGCCATGGGTCCTTCGGAGGGTCGCTTACCGCACCCCGACCTCGGTCGCCACGACTGCGAAGTCGTACCCGCTGTCCCCGTCGCCCCAGGCGAAGACCTGGTAGGCGAACCCGGACCGGAGCCGGAACACCTCGGGCCCGATCACCGGACGGAACCGGTCCGGCAGGGACGCCCAAGCCGCGTACACGCCGGCCGGGACGCGGAGGGTCGCCGACGCACCGTTGGGCACGTCCTCGAGGATGACCGAGCCGTTCGCCCAGACGTCGACCTCGGGCGCCGCGGCCGTGTGCCGAACGGTCAAGCGCGCGTGCCCCGCCTTCACCGGGCGCACGTTGTTCCGGAACAGGGAGAGCGTCGGATCGCCCTCCGCGGTGAGGTGCGCGGCCGCCGTGTAGTTGCGACCGCCCTCGAGCGGCACGTCGGGGGCGGCGAGGATCGCCGGGGCGCCGCAGCCATGCGTCGCGGCCACGATCTTCAGGTCGTACGAGCCCGCGGGCAGCGGGACCCCCGCGACGACCTCGCCGGGGTTGAAGTCTGAGATCGCCACCGACCCGTTCACGCACACGTTCACGTCCACGCCGGGGATCCCGTGAACGACGTTCAGCGTGGCGTCCGCCGCCCCCGCGGGCCCCACACCGAACGCGGGAACCGCGAGCGCCAGAACCAGTGCCAGCAAGCCGATGCGCTTGCGCATGAGACACCTCCTCCCCAGGGCCGGACCTTCCGGACCCTCACCCGCCCGTTCGAAAGCTGTGCGGGTTGGGTTCGATCCGCGCGCATGTTGCATAGGTTCCGTCGAGCGCGGGGTCAGGTCCGCGGGCGGTACTCGCCGAAGACGCGGCGAAGGACGTCGGAAACCTCGCCCAGGGTGGCTCGGGCCCGGAGGGCCTCCTTCATCGGCGGCAGCAGGTTCCCCGTCCCTCGCGCGGCCTCCTCGACCCGGGCGAGGGCTCGCTCGACCGCGGCCGGGTCCCGGGATGCCCGCAGCGCCCGCACCCGTTCGACCTGCCGGGCGGTCTCCTCCTCGGAGATCCGCAGGATCTCGGGCTCGCGCTCCTCGGGCTCGCGGAAGCGGTTCACGCCCACCACGACGCGCTCGCCGGACTCGATCTGGCGCTGCATCCGGAAGGCCGCCTCGTGGATCTCGTCCTGGTAGAAACCCTGCTCGATCGCGACTAGCGCCCCGCGTATCCCCTC
>SIRV01000076.1 GCA_004366195.1 Actinomycetota bacterium | reverse complement strand
CGTCCTCGAGGCACGAGAGGCGTTCGATCAGCTCCCGGACGGCGTGCTGGTCGTGCACGGCTCCGCCTCCTCGCGGGCCCACGCGTCGAGGATCGCGCGGACCCGACGGACGAGCTCCGGGAGCGCCGCCGCGACCGGTTCCGAGAGCGGCGCGCCGAGCGTGTAGGGGTCCACGACCTCGACCGCGAGCACCACCGCCCGCACCGGGAAGCCGAGCCCGAGGCGCTCGGCGACGGCCGCGAGCTCGGGGAGCCCGGCCTGGTGCGTGCTCGGCGCCACGACCCGCCCAACCTCCTCCAGCCCCAGCTCCACGATGGTGCCGGGCGGCCGCCGTCCGGTGCGCACCGCGTCGAGCACGATCGCCTGCTCGTAGCCGGCCAGGACGTCGAGCAGGGCGAGCCCCGACGCGGCGCTCTCGACGACGTCGGCGCGCCCGGCGAGCTCGTCCCGGAGCGCCCGGGCCGCGAGGACCCCCACCGCGTCGTCGCCCGCGAGCTCGTTCCCCAGCCCGAGCACGAGGGTGCGCATGGCGGCCTCCTCAGTCCCGTCGGACCTCCCGGATCAGCTCTCCGCGGAGGTCGCGCACCTCGACGATGAGCGGCATCTGCCCCGGCAGCGCGTGGGTCGCGCACCCGAAGCACGGATCGTAGGCGCGGAAGGCCATCTCCACCTGGTTCAGCAGCCCCTCGTCGACGTCCGCGCCGTGGACGAGGGCCCTCGCGGCCTTGTCCACGGAGAGGGCGATCCGCGCCGCGTTGTTCTGGGTGGCGACGATCAGGTTCGCCCGCTCGATGATCCCCCGCTCGTCCGTGACGTAGTGGTGGATCAGGGTGCCGCGGGGGGCCTCGACCACGCCGATCCCCTCCGTCGGGGTCTCGGTCGGCAGCGTTCGCACCTCGGGGCTCGCGATCTCGGGGTCGGCGGCGAGCTCGCCCATCCGCTCGGCCGCGTGCAGCAGCTCGACCAGGCGCGCCCAGTGGGTGGCGAGCGTGTGGTGGACGGGCTTGCCCCCGAGGGTGGCGAAGAGCTCCTCGGCGGCCTCCTGCGCGAGGGGCGTGGACAGCGCCTCCGAGGCGTTCAGCCGGGCGAGGGGCGCCACCGCGTACACGCCGCTCTCCGCCCCGTCCGTGAACCCGTGCCACCCGACGTCCTTCAGGTAGCAGAACTTGATGTACGACCACGGCTCGACGTGCTCGGCCACGTGCTCGAGGTAGTCGTGCACGTCGTAGGACAGGAACGGGCGCCCCTCGGGGTCCACCACCCGCAGGTGGCCGTCGTAGAAGCTCAGGCGCTCGCGCTCGTCCACGAGTCCCATGTAGTAGGTGCGGTGCGTGTAGGCCTCGGAGGTGATGAGCTCCACGTACGAGGGGTTCGCCAGCACGACCTCGCGGAAGAGCCGCAGCGCGAGCTGGGCCAGCTCGAGCGCGTGCGCCGCGCCCTCGGCGAACCGGTCCCGGAGCTCAGGGGTGAGCGGCTTCGAGATCCCGCCGGGCAGCCCGAAGACGGGGTGGATCACCTTGCCGGCGGCCTCCTCGATCAGGCCACGGAGCTCCTTGCGGACGGCGATGACCTTCCCGCCCACCTCCAGGCCCACCTTCCCGAGGACGCCGAGGATGTTCCGCTCGGCCTTCGGCGCGGTGGGGCCGACGACGAAGTCGGGGCCGCCGAGGAAGAAGAAGTGGAGGGCGTGGTCCTCGATCATGAACGCGTCGTAGACCATCTCCCGCACCTTCTTCGCCGCGGGCGGCGGCTCGACCCGGTACAGGTCGTCGAGGGCCTTGGTGCCGGCCATGTGGTGCGCCATCGGGCAGACCCCGCAGATCCGGGAGGTGATCTGCGGCATCTCCTCGGCGCGCCGGCCCCGCGCGAAGGCCTCGAAGCCGCGCAGCTCGGGGATCTGCAGGTAGGCCCGATCCACCTCGCCGTCATCCCGGACGAAGATGTGGATCCGCCCGTGGCCCTCGAGCCGGGTGATGGGGTCGATGAGGATCTCGCGCGTCACCGTGGCTCACCTCCTCCCGCGGCTGCCACCGGCTCCGACGGCTCGGCGGGCCGGCCGCCGTCCGTGCCGACCCTCCGGTGCAGGAGCGAGGCCGGCAGCGAGTAGCGGTAGAAGGTCCCGACCGGGTCCAGGATCTGCTCCGCGACCTTGGCGACGCCCTCCGGGTCGCTCGGGGCGATGAGCGAGGCGATGGCCGAGAGCGCCTTGGCGCCCTGGTCGCGGACGCGGCCGGTGGGGCCCATGCAGCCGGTGCACGGCATGTTGGCGGCCACGCACGGCGCGCCGCACCCCGCGCGGGTGGCGGGGCCCAGGCAGAGCAGGCCCTGCGCGAGCAGGCAGGTCTCGGGGTCGGCCACGATCTCCTGGGGCCGGACGAACCGCTCGAGCTTGAGGTCCTCGGGCTTCGTGGCCCGCCGCGGGCACTCCGAGCAGAGGGCGACGTCGGGGGCGAGCACCGTCCCCGGCTCCGGCAGCCGGCCCTCGACCAGGGCCGTGACGGCCTGGGCGATGAGGGCTACCGGCGGGGGACAGCCCGGCAGGTAGTAGTCGACGGGGATCACCTGATCCAGGGTGCGCACGTCCTCGTCGAAGCGGGGGAGGTGCAGCCGTCCCTCAGGCACCTCGACCTCCTCCCGAGGCATCGCGCCGTCGGCGACGCTCGGCAGGTCGCGGTAGACCTCGGCCAGGATCTCCTCGCGCGTCCGCAGGTTCGCCAGGCCGGGGATGCCGCCGAGCCAGGCGCACGCGCCGAAGGCGACGACCGCCTTCGACTTGCGCCGCAGGAGCTCCACGATCTCCCGCTGCTCGGAGGTGCGCACCGCGCCGTTGATGAAGGACGCCGCGATCTCGCCGTCGGCGAGGGCCTCGACGTCCGCGACCTTGAAGTCCAGGGCGACCGGCCAGAAGACGATGTCCACGGCCCCCACGACGTCGAGCACCTGCTCGGCGAGGTCCACGACGGCCTCCTCGCAGCCCCCGCAGGAGGCGCACCAGTAGAAGGCGACCTTCGGCTTGCTCATCCCACCTCGCCTCCCACCGGCTCCGGCTCGCGGGCGACCGCCGCCCGCCGGTGGCCGTCGCCCGGGACCGAGAGGTGGAGCGGGCCGAGCTCGCGGATCCGCTCCGTCATCTCGTTGCAGACCCGCTGGACGCGATCGGCCTCCGAAGCCGAGATCCACTCCAGCCGCACGCGCTCCTCCTCGAGGCCGAGGTCGCGGAGCATGCGCTTGAGCAGCTCGACCCGCCGCAGCGCGTTGTAGTTCCCCTCCTGGTAGTGGCAGTCGCCGGGGTGGCAGCCGCCGATCAGGACCCCGTCGGCGCCCTCGCGCAGGGCCGCGAGCACGAACTGCGGGTCGAGGCGCCCGGAGCACATCAGCCGGATCACCCGCACGTTCGGCGCGTACCGCAGGCGCGAGATCCCGGCGAGATCGGCCGCGGTGTACGTGCACCACGTGCAGAAGAAGGCCACGATCCGCGGCTCGAACCGGTCGGCCGTCGCCGCGCGCGGGGCCTCGACGATTGTCCGCGCCTCAGACATACGCGAGCACCCCCTCGATCTCGGCGAGGATCTGCTCGTCGGTGAACAGGTGCTGCTGGGCCGCGCCGGACGGGCAGGCGGCCACGCAGATGCCGCAGCCCTTGCAGACCACCTCGTTCACCCGGGCCTTCTGCCGCTCCTCGTCGAAGGTGATCGCGGAGAAGGGGCAGAGCCCGACGCAGGTCTTGCACCCCGAGCAGCGCTCCTCGTCGATGTGGGCGGTGTTGGCCTCCAGAGCCACGGCGCCCCGGTCGATCATGGCGAGGGCCTCGGCGGCGGCCGCGCCGGCCTGGGCCACCGTGTCGGGGATGTCCTTCGGGCCTTGGCACGCGCCGGCGAGGAACACCCCGTCGGTGAAGGTGGAGACCGGCGCGAGCTTCGGGTGCCGCTCGGTGAAGAACCCCTCGCCGCCGCAGGAGATGTTGAACAGGCGTCGCACGTCCTCCGTGTCCGGCTGCGGCTCGAGCCCCACGGCGAGCACGACCATGTCCACGGGGATCCGGCGGGCCATGCCGAGGAGCGTGTCCTCGGCCCGGATCACGAGGTGTCCCTCCTCCTCGGGGGTCGCCGCCTCGTCGGTGACCTCGGCCACGCGGCCGCGGATCAGGTGGACGCCCTCGCGGAGGATCTTGTCGTAGAACTCCTCGTAGCCCTTCCCGGGGGCGCGGATGTCGATGTAGAAGTTGTAGATCTCGGCGCCGGTGCGCTCGCGGAGCATATGCGCGAGCTTCAGGGAGTACATGCAGCACACCCGGGAGCAGTACGCGTGGAAGCGCACGTCCCGCGAGCCGACGCAGTGGATGATCCCGATCGCGGTCGGCCTTGAGCCGTCGCGCAGGACGATCTCACCGGCCGTCGGGCCCGCCGCGTTCAGCAGCCGCTCGACCTCCAGGCTCGTGTAGACGTTGGGGTAGCGCCCGTACCCGTACTCGGGGATCCGGCGCGGGTCGAAGGTGCGGAACCCCGTCGCCAGGATGATGGCGCCGACCTTCACCTCGTCGAACGTCTCCGTCTGCGTGAAGTCGAACGCGTCGCGCTCGCAGGCCTCGACGCAGGTCTGCGGGCACTTCCCGGTCTTGAACCAGATGCAGCTCTCGGGGTCCACGACCACGACGGGCGGCGTGGCCTGCGGGAACGGGATGTAGACGGGCTTGCGCTTGGACAGGCCGAGGTTGAACTCGTCCGGAACCTTGCCCTGCTTGTGCACGCAGGCGTCGATGCACGCCAGGCACCCGGTGCAGAGGTCCTCGCGGACGTACCGCGGGCGATGGCGCACGCGGACGGTGAAGTCGCCCGTGTACCCGGAGACCTCCACGACGTCCGAGTAGGTCCACAGCGTGATGTTGGGGTGCGCCCGAACGGCGGACATCTTCGGCGTGAGGATGCAGGCCGCGCAGTCGAGCGTGGGGAAGGTCTTGTCGAACATCGCCATGTGCCCGCCGATCGTGCTCTCCCGCTCGACCAGGTACACGTGCTTGCCGGCGTCGGCGAGCGTGAGGGCGGCGTGGATGCCGGCGATGCCGCCGCCGACGACGAGCACGTCGGGATGCACCGGGGCCTCTCGCGGCTCCAGGTACTCGTGGAGGGCCACGCGCCGCACGGCCGCCGCGACGTGCGCCTTGGCCTTCTCGGTCGCGTCCTCCGGGTCCGCGGTGACCCAGGAGACGAGCTCGCGGATGCTCGCCATCTGGAAGAGGTAGGGGCTCGTTCCGCCCTCGGCGGTCGCGCGGCGGAACGTCGCCTCGTGCATGAGCGGCGAGCAGGAGGCCACCACGACGCGGTTCACGAGGCCCTCCCGCAGGTCCTGCTCGATCAGCTCCTGCCCGGGATCGGAGCACATGAACCGGTACTCGCGGGCCACGGTCACGTTGGGCAGGGTGCGCGCGAACTCCACGACCGCCTGGACGTCCACCGTGCCGGCGATGTTCAGGCCGCAGTGGCAGACGTACACGCCGATCCGGGGTCCGCCGTTCAGCGAGGGTGCGCGGGCCGTGAGCTCCTCCGCCATGGCCCTCACCTCCGTGCGTGGCCCGCCGCTTCCGGCTCGACCGTCCGGATCGGCAGCGGCCTCCAGCGGAGCAGCCGGTGCAGCCCGAGGCGCCGGTCGTCGATCCCCAGCGCGATCCCGATGAGCTGGGTCAGGAACGCGACCGGCACGTCGAGCGGGTGCCCGAAGCGCCTGGCCATCTGGTCCTGGAAGCCCTCGAGGTTGAACTGACAGAGCGGACACACGGTCGCGATCACGTCCGCTCCTCTCCGCGAGGCCTCTCGCAGCAGGAGGTAGGAGAGCTGCATCGTCGCCTCGGGCATCGCCCCGATGACCGGACCCCCGCAGTAGCAGGACCCGCCGCAGCACCGGGTCTTGAGGGGCCAGTCCACCGGTTCGGCCCCGATGGCTTCGACCAGGCGGTCCATCGAGACCGGGTCGTGCTCATCGTCGAACGTGCTCAAGGGCCGCACGAGCTGACAGCCGTAGTAGCTCACCACCCGCACCCCGGTGAGGGGGCGGACCACGGCCGCTCGGATGCGGTCCAGCCCGACGTCGTTCACCAGGACGTCCACCGGGTGTCGGGGGCGCGCCCGACCCTCGACCGCCAGCCCGACGGCCTCCAGGGCGCCGGCGAGCCGGGACCGGGTCGGGCCCCGGGCCAGAGCCTCCGCCGAGCGCAGCAACGCCCGGTAACAGCCGGCGCACGATGCGACGAGGTCGACGGGTTCGCTCCCCGGCCGCGCGCGCTCGGCGAGCGCCAGGTTCCGCGCGCCGAGGGCGAGCGCCTGGCTATCGTCCACCGAGGGCCAGGCGGTGGCGCCGCAGCAGTTCCAGTCGACCAGGTCGACGAGGGGGAAGCCGAGGCGCTCGAACACGGCGTGCAGCGATCCGGCGAACCCGCGTCCCACGCCGTCCGCGGAGCAGCCCGGGTAGTAGGGGTAGGTGTGGGTGTCCGCTGAGGCCGGCATCGTCGTCATCGGTCACCCCCGTCATCCGGTCGCCGCGTCGAGGAGCGTGCGGAGCTCCCTGCGCCCGCGGATCCTCGCTGGCCGGAGCTTCAACCGGCCCTGGCGGAGGAGCCGCAGCGCGGTCCGAGCGTTCCGCACGAGGAGCAAGGGATCGGTCTTGAGGTAGAGCTTCAGGGAGATGAGCGACTCGGTGCTGCGGCCGTTCCGCGCGACCATGGAGACGAACTCCCGGCTCATGACGGGCGTCGGGAAGCGTCTCGGGAACGTCCGCTCGCGCATGGAGATGCGTCGCAGGCCGTGCATGATCTCGGTGATCGGGATCCGCTTGGGGCAGACCATCGTGCAGGCGTAGCAGGATGCGCACACCCAGGGAGCGCGGCTCCCGAGCACCGCCTCCCGGGCCCCGGCTCGAACCAAGCCGATGAGCCGACGGGGCGTGAGGTCCATGTACGCGGCGAGCGGGCACGCCGAGCTGCACGTCCCGCACTGCAGGCACCCGAGCAGACGTCCCGCCTCCTCCCCGACCTCGAGGATCAGCTCGTCCACGAAGGTCGGCGCGACCGACACCCCGGGCCATGACCCTCCCCGCCCTTCCGTCGCGGAGGGCAACCCCTCAGCCACCGACGCACCGACCGCCATACGGACCTCCGCCGGCGAACGCTCCACCCTCAGGGTGGCCGGGGCCGCGGTCGGACGGATGGGTGGAGGGTCCCGCGAAGCGTTGGGAAGGTCCCAGCTGGAGGTCGGGTGAGGACCCTAGCCCGGCGGGATGCGCTCACCCGAGCCCTTCGGGCCGATGTGGCGCGAAGATGGGGGGCCAGCCGGACCTTCCGGCCCCACCACGGTCCGGGCGACAGACACGCCGGGGGGGCGCCGGAGGGCGCCCCCTCGGTCAGCTGGCGGTCTTCGGCTACGCCGCCGAGGCGTCCCGCTCCGTCCCGGTCGCCTGCGGCGCGCCGATCTGGACCTCGATCCGCTTGGGCGCCCGCGAACGGACGGCCTTCGGCAGGGTCACCTCCAGGATCCCGTTCTCGTAGCTCGCCCGAACGTCACCCGGCTCGACCCCTTCCGGGAGCCGGATCGCCCGCTCGAACGTGCCCCGGGCGATCTCCCGGCGGTAGTGCTCGGCGCCCTCCTCCTCGTGGGCGAACCGCCGCTCACCGCGGACGCAGAGCACGCCGTCCTCCACCGTGACCTCGAGGTCCTTCTCTGGGTCGATCCCCGGGACCTCGAGCCGGAGGATCAGGTCGTCTCCCTTGCGGACGAGGTCGCAGGCGGGGACCCACTCTCGCCGCGGGGTGGGTGCGACCGGCAGCAGCCGCTCGACCGGCTCGAGCACCGTGCGCAGCAGGCGCTCGGCCTCCCGCTCGAGGTCGAGCGGCTCGATCCGGGGGGTCCACCTGACCGGCGTGGTCATCGTCGTTCCCTCCTTCGTCTCGCACCTCCGTCTCCTTCCGCATCCACCGATGCGGGAGCGCCGTGAACGGTGCGCGCATCGCTCGGTCGCGTCGCGCATCGGTGGAGGGCGAGACCGCACGGATCGAGGGGAGGAGGATCGAGATGGAGCTCGACGAGAAGGACCGCCAGGCCCTCTCCCGCGCGCTGGGGGCGCTGGAGGACGAGGTGCACCTGGTGCTGCTCACGAACGGCTCCGGGTCGCGATCGGATTGCTGGTACTGCCCCGAGACCGAGGCCCTGCTCCGGGCGATCGCGGAGGCCTCGGGAGACAAGGTGCGTCTCACCGCCGTCGACGTTCGGGAGGACCCCGAGGCGCTGGAGCGGTACGGGGCGGTCGGGGTCCCGGCCCTCGCGATGCTCCGGCCGGACGGCTCGGACACGGGGATCCGCTTCTTCGGGATCCCGGCGGGGTTCGAGCTGGCGAGCCTCCTCCAGGCGCTCGTCCTGCTCTCGACCGGCGATCCCGGTCTCGAGGCGCGGACCAGGGAGGCGCTCGCGGGGCTCGGGCGGGACGTGGCGATCAAGGTGTTCGTGACCCCGAGCTGCCCCTACTGCCCGCGCGCCGCCCTGACGGCGATGCAGATGGCGATGGCGTCCGAGCACGTGCGCGCCGAGATCGTCGAGGCCCAGGAGTTCCCCGAGCTCGCCGACGCCTACCGCGTGTACGGGGTGCCCAAGATCGTGATCGACGACCGCGTCGAGGTGGAGGGCGCCATGCCGGAGTCGAGCTTCCTCGACGCGGTGCTCCACGCGGTGGCCGAGGGCGACGCGGCGCTCGCGGGGGCGGCGACGGGGACCGACGCCGGCGGGGACGGCTAACCCTCGTCCAACGCCCGCCGGAGCCGCTCGCGGAGGGTCCGCCGCGCCCGGTGGAGCGTCGCCTTGGCGGCCGGGACGGAGGTGCCGGTGGCTCGGGCGACCGCTTCCGCGGAGAGCCCGAGCCCGTCCTTCAGGAGGACCGCCGCGCGGTAGTGCTCCGGGAGCTCGGCGAGCGCGCGGACGACGAGCCGCCGGGTCTCGGCCTCCTCGGCCACCTCCTCGGGGCTCGGACCCCGATCCGGGAGCGCGAGCGTCGATCCGCCGAGGGCCGCGGCCTCCAGCATCCCCTCCAGGGAGGCGGGCGCCTTCCGGCGACGGAGCATCCGGCACTCGTTCGTCGCGATCCGGTGGAGCCAGGTCCGCACGCTCGCCTCCCATCGGAACCCGTCGAGGTGCTGGACCGCCTTGAGGAGCGTGGACTGCGTGACGTCGGCGGCGTCCTCGCGGTGCCGGCAGAGCTGTCGGGCGAGCCGGGCCACATCCTCCCGGTACCGCAGCACGGTCTCGTGGGCGTCCGGCCGCGCCGGCTCCTCCGCGGGGCTCACGAGGCAGAGGATACGGCGTCCGGACGTCCCCGCCGCCGCGGGCCGCTCGACCCTCGACGTCCCGTGCGCGTCGGCCTACCGGGTTCGGCGGAGGAGGTGGTCGCGATGCGTGCGGTCGTGCTCGGTGGCGCCGGCGCGGTGTGTCGGGAGGCGACGCGGGATCTCGCGGCGACGAGCGACTTCGAGGAGATCGTCGTCGCCGACGCGGACGAGGCCGCGGCGGAGGCGCTCGTCGCGGACCTCGGGGACCCCCGCCTCTCGGTGCGGGGGTTCCGCGTCGAGGATCACGCGGGGCTGGTGGAGCTGCTGCGCGGGGCCGCCGTCGTCGTGAACGGGCTCCCCTTCCGGTACGACCTCGCCGTCACGCGCGCGGCGATCGAGGCCGGTGTGAGCGGGCTCGACGTGGGCAGCCCGAAGGAGCAGTTCGAGCTCCACGACGCGGCGATCGAGGCCGGCGTGGTCTTCGTCCCGGGCGTCGGCGCGACCCCGGGGACGACGAACCTCATGGTCCGGCGCGCGGCCGAGGTCTGCGACCGCATCCTGGAGGTGGACATCGCCTTCGCCGCCTTCCGGTGCCTCGCCCCCGCGCCCGGCCTCCTCGCCACCACGATCTGGGAGTTCGACCCGGAGGAGCCGGACCGCCGCGAGGCCACCTTCGAGGATGGTGCCATGCGTCCGGCACCGCCCCTGTCCGACGAACGGGTGGTG
Organism: Actinomycetota bacterium; assembly: GCA_004366195.1. Lineage (GTDB taxonomy): Bacteria > Actinomycetota > UBA4738 > UBA4738 > HRBIN12 > HRBIN12. The sequence goes on along the minus strand of SIRV01000076.1, from coordinate 2,446 downwards.
CGGTTCCACGGGCTGATCGGCGAGCGCTCGGTCTTCGTCGTGCCCCACGACGAGGCCTTCACCCTGCCCCGTTCCTTCCCCGACCTGCGCCGGGTCGTCGTGCGCGGGTGCTTCCCTCCCCAGGTCATGGAGGTCATGACGGCGCTGCTCCACGCCGGCCTGCTCTCGCGCCGGCCCGTGCGCGTGGGCGACGTCGAGGTCCCATCGGTGGACCTCGTCCGGGAGCTCCTCGCATCTTCTCCCCGGTCACGCGAGAACGACGTCTGGGCCTACGGGCTCGTGGTGGAGGTCCTCGGCGAGCGGCGGGGGCGGCGGGTCCGGTGCACGTACCGCAACGCCCATCCCTCGCAGGAAGAGTGGGGCGGTCGGTCCGCCTACTTCAAGAACGTGGGGATCCCGCTGTCCATCGGTGCCCAGCTGATCGCCAGCGGTGAGGTGAAGGAGGTGGGCGTCCTCGCCCCCGAGCAGGCGCTGCCGACCGAGCCGTTCTTCGCCGAGCTCGCTCGTCGGGGGATCCGGGTGGAGGAGGAAATCGTCGAGGAAGGGCCGCTCGCGTAGCCGAACACGCGTTCGTGTCGGCGGGGCGTCGGACACTGCGACGCGAGACCTGTATCGACCGAACGCGCGGCCCCACCGCGCGGGAAGGAGGCCCCCTCATGCAGGCCCTCGTGCGGCTCGAGCACCAGCTGCTCGCCGTGGAGTCCGAGCACGACGTGTGGTGCATGCTCGAACTCACGGTCCCCCCGGCTCCCGGGACCGACGTGCGCCGTCCGCTCCGCGTCGCCCTCGTCCTCGATCGCTCCGGCTCGATGGCGGGGCGCAAGCTCGAGGTGACGCGGGCGTGCGCGGCGTTCCTCGTGCGGCGCATGGCCCCCGACGACCGACTCGCCCTCGTCACCTACGACGACGAGGTCGAGCTCCGGGTCCCCCTCGTCGCGATCGCCGAGGGGCGAGACCGCCTCCTCGAGGCCATCGAGGGCGTCCGCCCCGGCGGCTCGACGAACCTCTCCGGCGGGTACCTGAAGGGCGTGGAGGTCCTGAGCGGGGTCGACGGGTTGCGACGCGTCCTCCTGCTGTCGGACGGGCTCGCCAACGTCGGCATCACGGCGCCGTCGGCCCTGCGCCGCTTCGCCGAGCGCGCCCTGGAGACGGCCGGCGTCACCACCTCCACGATCGGGTTCGGCGCCGACTTCGACGAGGACCTCATGACCGCCATGGCAGACGCGGGCGGGGGCAGCGCGCACTTCGCCGAGAACCCGGACGACGCCCCGGCCATCTTCGGCAAGGAGTTCTCCGACCTCGTGAGCGTGGTCGCGCAGAACGTGAGCGTCGAGATCCGCCCCGACGAGGCGGTCGAGGTGGTCGGCGTGCTGAACGACTTCCCGATCGTCCCGGTCGAGGGTGGCGTGCAGGTCCAGCTCGGCGACGCCTTCGGCGAGGAGCGCCGGCGCGTGGTGTTCCGGCTCCACGTCCCGACCCTCGCGGCGCTCGGACCCCGCCGGGTCGCCGAGGTCGTCGTGCGGTACGTGGCGGTCGGGCCCGACATCGCCCACCGGGAGGTCCGCATGCCGGTCACCGTGAACCTGGTCTCCGCGGACGAGGCCGCTTCCGCGGCTCCCGACGCTGCCGTCACCGAGGAGGTGGTGCTGCTCTCGGCGGCGAAGGCCGGCGAGCGCGCCCGCGAGCTCGCGGACGCCGGGGACCTGGAGGGAGCGCGCCGGATCCTCGAGGAGGCCGCGCGCGGCCTGGAGGCGGCGGCCCCGGGCTCGCCGCGGGCGCAGGAGCTGCTGGACGAGGCCGACTTCTGGGGCCGCCGCGCGTCGCTCCTCACCCAGGGCGCCTACGACCGGCTGGAGCGCAAGCGGATGCTCTACCGCTCGCGCCGCGCCCGCTCGGGCCGTCGGACGGACGGCTGAGCGGTGCGCTCACGCAGACAGCAACCGGGTCGCGGCCCGGCGCAGCCGGTCGCGGATGGCGAGACCGAGACCTTCGAGGCCGAACGTCCGGGCCAGGATCACGTCCACCCCGAGGGCCTCGAGCTCGCGCATCGCCGCGAACAGCCCCCGGGCCACGGCGGCGAGGTCCTCGGTCGAGCCGATCCGCCGCACCTCGACGTCGGCCGGCAGCCCGATCGCGTCCTCGGCGGCCAGGAGGACCCCGACGCGCCGGGCGTGCTGGGCCTCCTCCCGCGCGAGCTCCGCGAGGCGGGCGAGCACGGGCGCCGTCGCGGCGGCCGTCGGGCACTCCACCACGACGAGGTCGGGGGCGACCGCGTAGTGGCTCGCCGAGAGCCCCGGCGACGGGGCGCCGGCGGAGCCCAGGGTGAGGTCGGCGACGACCACGGGTCCGGCGATCCCCTCGATGGCCTCGCGGGCCACGCCCCCGGGGCGGAGGATCGTCGGCGTCCCGCGGGTGAGGTCGAGCACGGTGGACTCGACGCCGACCG
>SIRV01000075.1 GCA_004366195.1 Actinomycetota bacterium | reverse complement strand
CGCCTTGAAGGGCGAGAGCTACCGACTCCGGGGCCGCGGGAAGGAGGTGATGCACGCGACAGGACCCGACTAGGGTGTCAAACATGCGGCCGGCGCAAACCGTCAAGGATTCGACCGGCGTTGACATCTGGCTGAGCTCTGCGCGCGCCCTTCTTCTAGTCGCTATTCGCACCCTGTGCGCATAGAGGCGGTCCGGGTCTTGTCCCGCGAGGCACGACGAAGCCCGTAGCACTTGGGCCCATCCGCCGAGCCCCGCCACTCGTAACACCGCGCCGGGGGCCCGGACAGTAGCCTCCCGCCGCCGGGCTCGATCGCTTGGTCCCTGAGCGAGCGTCCGGCCGGGAGGAGCGAGCGTCATCGGAGGCCGAACGGAGGCCTCGGTTTGCAAGAGACGACCTGGTTCGTGAACCGGCCCTGCATCCTCCGTCATCCCCGCTCGCCGGTGACGAGCAACCACCGCGCGATCCGCTCCTCCTCCGCCGGATACCAGGCCGATCGACGGCGCAGCTCATCCGTGGTTAAGGGGCGTCCCGCGCCTCCTGCCATCAGCGCCACGCGGCAGCGATCCTCCAGGGCCCAGGCGCGCGCCATCGCCTGGGTGAGGCCGCGCCCGACCACGACCGCTCCGTTCCCGCGGAGCAGCATCGCCGGAGCGTCGCCGAGGCGGGCAGCCACCTCCTTCGCGGCCCCCGACGTTATGAGGGCAGGATCGTCCCACCATGCGACCGGCTCTACCATGCCGCCGAAGCCGTGAAGAAGCGGCGGCACCCCCACGACCGACCAGGCCGCGATGGCCTCGCCATGCACGCGGCAGATGGCGCCCACGTCGCTCCGCGCGCGGTAAATCGCGAGATGCAACGGGTGCTCCAGGGGAAGCCGCTCGTGCTCTCCTGCACGACCCACGGGTACGGAAAGCACGTCCTCCGGAGCCACCTCGGAGAGCGGAGGTGCGGTTGGGGTGATCACGACGTACGCGCCGACCCGGATGCTGACGTGACCGAACGCATGCACGAGCCCGGTTCGCGCAAGGGCCCGGGCGGCCCGAGCCACTTGGACGGTCGCTTCACGTCGCGCGCTCGAAGACACGGATCCCCATCTCCGTGGGCTGGAAGGCGTTGCACGGCGTCAGGTCCTGCGGACACGCGGAGAGCACCACGTACAGGTCCTCGAGCACCTCAAGCTCGATGTACGAACCGGGTCCGTGCGGCGGCGCCTCGGTGGTAATCGCCCCGTCAGGAGCCACGACGTTGTTCATGAACACGTTCCAGGCGAGCTCTCCGCGCGGAACCCAGTCCACACCGGCATCGCGGAGCGCTGCACGGATGCTGGTCAGGCAGGACGGGTGATCCGGTTGGCCGAAGTCCCGTGCGTACCGCTCGGGATCGCAACAGGGGACGAGCAGGTCATGCCTGCCGACCGTGTCTTCCCGTATCCGGAACAGCGGCCGGCGGTGGTTGGAGAAGAGCTCCTCACCCTTCCTGGGGACGAGGCGCGCAAGGCAGGAGATGGTGTGGCTGGGCGAGAGGTACTCATGGGGAGATCCAACAAGCCACGCCATCAGGTCTCCGACCTGCTGGCCCCGGACATCGATGAGTTGGATCACTTCTCCCCGCCTCGCCTCGAACAGCCGCGCCTCCCGGGCCGGGACAAGGATCTCGCGCCGCAACCGGTAGCCCGACGGGACCGCGGTGATCGGTATCGGGGTCGTTCGGCTCATGTTGCACCTCCGAGGCGGACCTCAACCTCACGTGCGGGGGCCGGAGTGTTCCTACTACGAAGGGCCCTGATCTCACCGTCGATGATGACGGCCGCGATCCCCGGTAGGTCGCCCCGCTCGATGCAGGCCAAGGGGTCGGAGGCCACCGCCCCCCACGGCTCCTGGATCAACACGAGGTCCGCGGGTGCGCCCGGCTCCAGGACGCCACCATCGACCCTGAGTGCGGCACCGGCATTCCCGGTCGCCATCGCCACCGCATCGGATGCCGACAGGTGCCCGAGGGAGGAGAGCTCGGCCACGGTCTTCAGGATGGCGAGGGGCATCACTCCGGTACCCGAGGGTGTGTCCGAGCCTAGGATCACGCGGGACAGGGCGCCATGGCGGCGGGCGACTTCGAGGACGACCAGTGCCGACCTCAAGTTGCCCGCCTGCACGATCTGCAAGTACATCGAGGAACCGGTCACCAGCCGCTCGACATCCTCGTCCGGGAGGCTGGTCGTCCCCCCGTTGACGTGTCCCGCGATGTCGGGATCCATCCTCAGGAGATGGTTCGCCGTGATCGGTTGCGAGCCCGGGATGGAGGCTCCTCCGGTGTGGGACATGACGACGAACCCCGCATCCCTCGCCGCAGCGACCAGGGGAGCGGCGTCGCCGGGGTCGGGGAACGCCCCGAAGCCCACCTTCATCAGTCGGACCCCCTCGGCAGCCAACTCCGCGAAGTCCTCGGGCTCGAGGACGGGCTCGCAGATCACAGAGCCTCCGTGGACCTTCACCCCGCCCGGTCGGAAGGACGACCACGCGCGCTGCGCTGCGATGGCGAGGGCCTTGACGCCCGTCCGGTCCGCCGGGCGTCCGGGCAGGTGGACCTCAGAGGCCGACATCACCTGCGTCACGCCCCCGTGCATGTAGCTCTCAAGGAACCCCACCGCATGCTGACGGGGCGTGTAATCCCCGAAGACCACGTGACAGTGCGTGTCGAACAGGCCTGGGACCGCGATGGCGCCGTGAGCCTCGAGCTCGACCGTGGCAGGCCGCGGCGGGTCGTCGATCGCTGCGATGCGCCCTTCCTCGATCCGCAACGTGGACGCTTCGATCGGGGCCTGGCCCAGGCGGCCCGTCACGACGCCACGTAGCCCCCGGATCTCCAGGCTCGACCCTGGCGGAGCGAACCGCCCCGATGGAATCGTTTGCTCCCAGGTCATCGGAGGCCGTCCTCCCCTTTCACATCCTCCTTGCGCAACCCGCCGAGCCGGGCGTTGATGCGCCCGCGGTTCGCCACGGCGAGCGCCACGAGCAGCTCATCGGGGCCAGGCGCATCCTCAACCCGGATCGTGATCGCGTCGTAATGCGAGCGGACCCAGAGAGCGTCCTTGTACGCGAGCGGGATGTCGAGGATCGCACCCGCACTTCCCCGCTTCGTGACCGATGGGAGCCAGGCCTTCCCTCCGCCGATCGCGTCGCGGAAGGCGTCCCCGAACACGCTCGTGAGGCACGCGTTCGCGTGTTCCTGCTCACCCGCAACGCCGACGAGGGCGGCCTTGCCGTAGCTCTCCACCGGCTCCCTCAGCGCGTCGAGCGCTCGGGACGCGAGTTCCCGCGCGAGATCCCCCGACGGTTCGACGAGCTCGGACAGCTCCTCGCTCCACGGCCGACCGGCATACGGGTTGCGGATCACCGCTGCTGCGGCGACCTTCCGCAGCGGCTTCCCGTCCCCCCGACCCCCCTCCGAACGGACCTCCTCGACGAGGGTGACGAACTTCCTCACGTCCATGCCCCGGTTCCCTCCCTTGACCGCTTCCCCGAAGTTCCGTTACGGTAGCGCAGCCATGCTGTATGAGACAAGGAACAGTTCGGAGGTCTGATGCCCGAGAACGTCGATCTCGTCCTAACCAACGGCTGGCTGGTCACGGGAGCCGGTGTCGAACGCGCCGGGGTCGCGGTGAAGGACGGAGTGATCGTGGCCATCGCCCGGGACGAGCTACTGCCCCCTGCGAAGGAGCGGATCGACCTGCGCGGCAACCACCTGCTCCCGGGCATCGTCGACTCCGAGGCGCACCCTGGATGCTACGTGCCGTTCCGGTACGACATGACGACGGAGAGCCGGGCCGCGGCATGCGCAGGGGTGACGACCTGGGGGATCCAGGCACCCAGCACCCGTCTCGGTAGCGAGCCCTTCATCGAGTACGTACAGGCGAGTGACGTGGTCCCCTTCTCACAAGTGTTCGACACGGCCCGGCGGATCATCGAGGATGTCTCCGCCGTCGATTGCTTCCTGACCTTCATGATCGAGACGGATGCCCAGGCTGAGGAGATCCCTCGTTACGTGGAGGAGTACGGGGTCACCTCCTACAAGCTCTACATGCAGGCCCGCCGCATCCCGCCGGAGGACCACAACTGGCCGAGCCGGCGCACGGCGCTCGGGGTGGGGATCGACGACGTAACGCTGAACCCCGTCTTCGAGCACGTAGCCCGGTACGGGTAGCCGGCGAGCGC
>SIRV01000074.1 GCA_004366195.1 Actinomycetota bacterium | reverse complement strand
CGAGGAAGGCGTAGATCTCGGCCGGCTTCGGGAGCTCGTCGAGCTTCAGCTCGGAGGTCTCGGCGAGCTCCTCCTCGATGATCTCGTTGCAGAGGTCGATGCACTCGTCGCAGATGTACACGCCGGGGCCCGCGATGAGCTTCTTCACCTGCTTCTGGCTCTTCCCGCAGAACGAGCACTTCAGCAGGTCCGACTCACCGATCCTCGCCATCCCTCGCGCGCCCCCTTCGACCTCGGCCGCCCGGGCCGTCCGGAACCGGATACTACGACGACCCGGCGGCCGCCGCAGCGAGCTCCGGCCGGACCTTGCGGGAGGTGATGACCTCGTCCACGACCCCGTACTCCACCGCCTCCTCGGCCGTGAGGATGAAGTCGCGGTCGGTGTCCTTGCTCACCCGCTCGATCGGCTGCCCCGTGTGGTACGCGATGATCTCGTCCAGGAGCTTCCGGTACCGGATGATCTCCCGCGCCTGGATCTCGATGTCCACCGCCTGCCCCTGCGCGCCGCCGTGGGGCTGGTGCAGGAGCACCCGCGAGTGCGGGAGCGCGTACCGCTTGCCCTTGGTGCCCGAGAGCAGCAGCACCGCCGCCGCCGACGCGGCCTGCCCCATGCAGATCGTCGAGACGTCGGGCTTGATGTACTGCATGGTGTCGTAGATCGCGAACAGCGCGGTGATGTCGCCGCCCGGCGAGTTGATGTACAGGTGGATGTCCTTGTCGGGATCCTCGGACTCCAGGTGCAGGAGCTGGGCCATCACGAGGTTCGCGACGGTGTCGTCGATCGGCGTCCCGAGGAACACGATGCGCTCCTTCAGGAGCCGCGAGTAGATGTCGAACGACCGCTCGCCGCGGCTCGTCTGCTCGATCACGACGGGGACGAGGTAGTCCTTCATGTCATTTCCTCCGGATTGTCCGCGGGCGACCCATCGCCTGCGGGGGGCTCGGCTGGCGCCCCGCCGGCCTGTCCGCCCTGCGTGGCGCCGTCCTCGGGGACGATCTCGGCGTGCTCCACGAGCACGTCCAGCGCCTTCGACCGGATGATATCACCGGCCAGTGACACGATCTGGCCGCTCCGCTCGAGCTTCGTCGCCACCTCCTTCGGGTCCCGGCCGAGCGCCCGCGCCAGCCGACCGATCTCCCCGGCGAGCTCCTCCGCGGTCACCTGGAGGTCCTCGGCGCGGGCCACGGCCTCGAGGACGAGATCGGCCACGATGGCCCGCACGGCGTGCTCCCGGGCCTCCGCCCGGAAGCGCAGCTCGTCGGTGCCCTGGAGCTCGAGCAGGCGCTCCAGCGTGAGCCCCAGCTGCTCGGCCCGCTCCCGGGCGTGGGCCACCCGGTGCTCCGTCTCCTCCTCGACCAGCGTCTCCGGGAGGTCCACCTGGGTCCGCCCCACGAGCGCTCGGAGCACCCGGTCCCGGACCTCGGCGTCGGCCGCCCGCCGCTTGTTCGCCTCCAGCTGCTCGCGGAGGGCGGCCCGGAGCTCCTCCAGGGTGTCGAACTCGGAGGCCGTCTTGGCGAAGTCGTCGTCGGCCGCCGGGAGGCGCTTCCCCTTGACCTCCTTGACCAGCACCTGGAAAGAGACCTCCTGCCCGGCGCGCTCACCGAACCGGTCGTCCAGGGTCGCGTTGAACTTGAGGATCTCCCCGGCCCCCTTGCCCACGAGCTCCTCGTCGAGCTTGCCGGTGAACTCACCCGTCCCGACCTCGTACAGGAAGTCGGGGCGGGTAGCCTCGGGGACCTCCTCCCCGTGGACGGTGGCCCGCAGGTCGATGAGGACGTAGTCCCCCCTGGCCGCCGGCCGCTTCACCGGCTCGAGCTCGGCGAAGCGCTCGCGCAGGGCGTCGAGGAGGCGGTCGACCTCCTCCTCGGTGACCTCCACCGAGGGCCGCTCCACCCGGATCCCCTTGTAGTCGGCTTCCGTGAACCGGAGGCGGGGGCGGACCTCCACCGTGGCGCTGAAGACGAACGGCTTGCCCTCCTCGAGCTGCTGGAGGTCGATGTCCGGCTGGGAGATCGGCGCGAGCTCGTGCTCGCGCAGGGCCTCGCGGTAGTAGACCGGGACGGCCTCCTCGAGGAACTCGGCGAGGACGGTCTCCCGCCCCACCTGGGCGTCGATGATCGGGCGCGGGGCCTTGCCCTTGCGGAAGCCGGGGATCCGGACCTGCTCGGCAACCTTCCGGTAGGCGCGCTCCAGGTCGCGGCCGAACCGCTCCGGTTCGACCTCCACGGTGAGCTTCACGGTGTGCTTGTCGGTGTTCTCCAGGGTCGTCTGCATCGTGGTGACAGCGTACCCGGGATCGGGGACGACGGTCGGGTAGGCTGCGGGGCGGATGTACGAGGAGGAGCTGGCGTTCGCCCTGGAGCTCGCCGAGGAGGCGGGCCGGATCGGGCTCTCCTACTTCCGCGGCTCCTTCGACGTCCACGAGAAGGTCGACCGCTCCCCCGTCACCGAGGCCGATCTCGCGATCGAGGCCATGCTGCGGCGGGAGATCCGCGCCCGGTACCCGGAGGACGCCGTCCTCGGGGAGGAGGGCGGCCTCGAGGGAGCCTCGAGCCGTCGCTGGATCGTGGACCCCATCGACGGGACCCGGAACTTCGCCGACGGCGTGCAGATCTGGAGCACCCTCATCGCGCTCGCCGTGGACGAGGTGCCGGTCCTGGGGGTGGTCGAGCTGCCGGCCCTCGGGGAGCGGTACGCGGCGGTCCGCGGTGGGGGGGCCACCCTGAACGGCGAGCCGATCCACGTCTCCCGCGCCGACCGCCTGGAACGGGCCTTCGTCCTTTATGGAGAGGCCCGGGACCTCCTCGACACCCCGTACGCCGAGGCGTTCCTGGAGCTGATCCGCGGGGCCCGTCGCGAGCGCGGGTTCGGCGACGCCTGGGCGCACATGCTCGTCGCCCGCGGCTCGGCGGACATCATGCTCGAGCCGGAGCTCGCCTCCTGGGACTGGGCGGCCCTCTGGGTCGTCGTCGAGGAGGCCGGCGGCCGGGTCACGACCTTCGAGGGCGAGCCCCTCGCCCACGGCGCCTCCGTGCTCTCCACGAACGGGGTCCTCCACGACGAGGTGCTCGCGCGCCTCGCCCACGCCCGCCGGCGTCACGCGCCCTGATCCACCAGCCGGCCGTCGGAGATCTCCACCGTCCGGTCGGCGACGTGCGTCATGCGCCGGTCGTGGGTCACGACGATGGCGGCCGTGCCCCGACCCTTCACCTCCGACCGGATCAGCTGCATCACCTGCTCGCCGAGGTGCGAATCGAGGGATGAGGTCGGCTCGTCGAACAGGACGAGCTCCGGCTCGTTCATCAGGGCCCGTCCGATAGCCACCCGCTGACGTTCGCCCCCCGAGAGCTGCGCGGGGAGACGGTCCGCCTTCCCGCCCAGACCGAGCTCGTCCAGCAGGCGGTCGGCACGGGCCCGCGCGTGCCGCCGGTCCGCCCCGGCGAGCTCGCTCACGACCAGCAGGTTCTCGCGGGCCGTCAGGAACGGGACGAGGTTGGCCCCCTGGAAGACGAAGCCGACGAACTCCCGGCGGAACCGGGTGAGCTCCTTCGGCCCGTACTCGTCGATGCGGTGGGGACCGACGCGCACGATGCCCTCGGTCGGACGGAGGAGCCCACCGGCGATCGAGAGGAGGGTGGTCTTGCCCGAGCCCGAGGGGCCCACGAGGGCGACGAACTCATCGTCGGCCACCGTGAGCGTGACGTGGTCGAGGGCCACCACAGCCTGCTCACCCGAGCCGTAGACCTTGCGAACGTCCTTCATCTCCAGCGCCGGCACGCGATCAACCTCCTCCTCCCACCGCGGACGCGGGATCGATGCGGGCGACCCGTCGGAACGAGAGCGCGCTGCCGAGGGTCGCCGCTGCCAGGACGGCGACGGCGGTCGTCACGAGCCGCGAGGGGTACAGCTCGAGGGGGATCCCGGCGGGCGCCGCGAGGGCGAGCCCCACGCTCGCGATCCCGCCGACCACCAGCGCGCCGCCGGCCACCATCACGGCCTGGAACACGAGGGCCCCGGCGAGCTGCCAACCGGAGGCGCCGAGGGCCTTCAGCATGCCGAGCATGCCTACCCGCTCCAGGACGACGAGGGCGAAGAACAGGGCCACCACGAGCCCCACGACGACCACGGTGACCCCGATGATCTGCAGGAACGTGGTGCGCTGCGCCTCGACCCCCGGAAGTCGCGAGATGGCCTCGTCGAGGGTGAGCGCGAGCACGCCCCGGACGGACCGGTCGATCCGTGCCGCGAGCTCGGCCGGATCCCCCCGGCCCTGCACGAGGAGGGCCTGCCAGACCCCGGGGGACAGGACGGCGTCGGGACGGGCCGTGGCCAAGACCTGCCGCCAGGTGGCCTCCGCGACCCACAGGCCCGGCTGCGCGAGGTACCGGGTCCCGTCCACCCACCCCACGATCCGCACGGGAACCCGGGCGGGACCGACCTCGACCGTGTCGCCGACCCGGAGCCCCTCCTCCGCGAGCGTGCGGTCCGCGAAGCCGGTCCCGGGCTCCGGCGGCGACGGGACGGCCGCGGTCGGCGCCCCGTACCCCAAGACGGCAAGGTCCACCGGCTCAGCCGCCCGCGGCCCCCATCCCGCCACGAGCGCGACCCCGATGCCGTGCACCGCGAGGACCCCCGGCACGCCGGCGACCTGGGCGCGCTCCTCCGGCCCGATCCGCGACCGCAGAAGGGAGGCCCGGCTCTCACCCGAGTAGACGATCGCCTCAACCCCGAGGCTCCGGTACGCGCCCGTTGAGGCGGCCGTCAGCCCGTCGAGCAGGCCCCCCAGGACCAGGAGCAGGATGACGAGGAGCGTCAGAGCCCCTCCGGCCACGATGAAGCGGCTCGGTCGCCGCACGAGCTCGCGCCAGGCGAGCCTCACGCCAAGCCTCCCGCGCCCGATCGCGATGTCGCCGCCATCGGGTCGATCCGGAGGATCCGTCGAGCTGAGGCGAGGGACGCGACGAGGCCGAGCGCGAGCATCGCGCCGCCGGTGCCGGCCAGGAGCGTCGGATCCACGGAGATGGGGAACGAGGCGTCCGACGCCGAGGCGGCGGCGAGCAGGAGGAGGGCCGCGAGAGCCACCCCGAGGCCCACCACGATGAGCACCTGGACCACCAGCCCTCGGAGCAGGAACCAGGTGCCCGATCCCACGGCGCGCAGGAGCGCCAAGGCCTCCGCCTTCTGGACCGTGATGATGAGGAAGAAGAACCCGACGACCAGGGCGACCACGAGGGATCCGAGCCCTAGGATGATGGCGAAGGAGGCGCGGACCTGCGACACGCCCGGCAGGGACTCCACCGCCGTCCGCCGATCGAGCGCCTCGACCCCCGCCACCTCTCGCGTGATCCGCGCGGCGAGGACCTCGGACGAGACGCCGGGCTCGGGGTCGACGGCCACGAGCGAGGGCAGCACGCCACGGGCATCGGGGTTCGCGGCGAGGGTCGCGGCGACGAACCCCTCGTAGGGGACGAAGAGGGTGGGCAGCACGGAGAACCGGACGTCCTCCGCCAGGCCGACGACGGTGAATGGCGTCCCCCCGGGCTCGACGAGCACCCGTTGCCCGAGGCCGAAGCCGTCCTCCGCATCGACCGCGCTCGCCAGCGCCTCCCCGTCGGCCCGAGGGAGTCGGCCGGCCGAGAGGGTGAGCGGGGTCCCCCAGGCCGCCCGCTCGAAGCCGAACAGCACAGCGTCGCGGAGACCCACCTCCGTCCGTACGGTGAAGGTCCCCTCGCCGAGGAGCGCGGCCCTGGCGACCCCCTTCACCGAGGCCACCTCCTCCACGGCCGTCAGCGGGACGACGCTGCCCTCGACGTTGCGCCGCGCCTGTTCGCCGTACACGAGCACCTCGGCCGACTGGTTCTCCAGGGCCCCGGTGAAGAACCCGAGCAGGGTGCCGGCCAGGGTCTGTTGGAAGAGGACGAGGAACACGAGGAGCGCGACCGCGACGGTCAGCAGCGTGAAGCGCAGCTTGCCGCGCCGCAGCTCCCCGAGGGCCAGGGTCAGCCCCACCGCTCCTCCTCCCTCACGACGATCCCCGCCACCCAAGGGTACGATGCATAGGAATCGCAAACCTATGCATGCTACCGCCTGGCTACCCTGACCGTGAGGCACATGAAGGACGCTGGACGTACCGGCAGCTACCGGATCGCGGAGGTCGCGACGCGGCTCGGGATCCCCATCCCGACCATCCGATCCTGGGAGCGCCGGTACGGCTTCCCCCGACCGGCCCGGACCACCGGACGCCACCGCCGCTACACCGAGCGGGAGGTCCGACAGCTCCGGGAGCTGCGGGACGCCATCGTCCTCGGCCACACGACCGGGGAGGCCGTGCGTCTCGTGCGCTCGCGGAACGAGCGTGCCGCACAGCGACCGCCCGAGCTCGACGAGTTCCTCCGCGCGGTCGCCGTGTTCGATCCAGCCGGGGCGCGCGCGGCCCTGAGGGCCGCCGCCGAACGCCTCGGGGTGGAGGTCGCGATCCGCGACGTGGCCCTTGCCGGGATGCGGGAGATCGGCCTGCGCTGGGAGACGGGGACCTGCGATGTCGGCGAGGAGCACCTCGCGACCGACACCGTCCGGACGTGGCTCGGGCTGGTGCGCACCCTCGCCGCGCCCGCGGGGAAGGGGCCGATCGTCCTGGCGTGCGCGCCGAAGGACGGGCACAGCATCGGCCTGGAAGCGTTCGGGGCCGTGCTTGCGAGGGCGGGGTGGGACGTTCGGATCCTCGGTGCCAACACGCCGATCGAGTCCCTGCTGAGCGCGGTACGGCCCAGCGCCGCACGAACCGCCGGAGCGCCGCCCAGGCGCTCGAGGCCCTCGTGGCGCTGCCCGACGTGACCCCGTTCTACGGGGGCGCCGCCTTCTCGCCGTCGGCGAGCCGGAGAGGCGTCCCCGGCGTGTACCTCGGCGAGGACGTGATCGAGGCCGCAGCCCTCCTCCAGCGCACGCTCGGAGGCGGAACCCGCCCCTAGACCTCGACCTCCCGACCGGCCTCGCCCGCCCGCTCCAGCACGAGGTTCGCGGCGGCCACGTCCTGGACCCCCACGCCGGTGAGGTCGCAGACGATGGTCTGCTCGGCCGAGGTCCGGCCGGGGTGCCGCCCGGCGCAGATCTCGCCGAGCTCGACGGCCTGGGCGGCCGTGGCCACCGCGCCCGCCTCGAGCGCGTGGTGGAGCTCCCCGAGGCGCGCGCACTGGTCCCGGCTGTCCACCACGATCAGGTCGGCCCGGGCGAGCACGTCGACCTCGAGCTCCCGCTTGTCGGGCGCGTCGGCCCCGACGGCGGTGACGAGGGCGCCGGGGCGGACCCACTCTGCCCGCACCAACGGCTCGCGGCTCGCCGTGCAGGTCACGACGACCTCGGCGCCCTCCACGGCCTCGCGCACGCTCGGGGCCACCTCGAAGCGGCAGCCCGGCGGGAGCCCTGGCCGAGCGCGGAGGTCCTCGGCGCAGCGGGCGGCGCGCTCCGGGTTCCGCCCCCACACCCGCACCAGCGAGAACCCTGACCGGACGGCCGCCAGCCCGTCGAGCTGGTACCGGGCCTGGGCCCCGGTCCCGATCAGGGCGACCGTCTCCACCCGCTCCGGCGCGAGGTGCCGCGCGGCGACCCCGCCGGCCGCGCCGGTCCGGACGTCCGTGAGGAGCCCGCGGTCGGCGAGGAGCGCCGTGAGCGCGCCGTCCCGGGCGTCGAAGACCAGGACGAGCCCGTCGACGGCCGGGGGCTCGACCCCGTAGAAGCCGCTCGCCACCTTCACGGCGTAGCGCGGGGCCCCGTGCAGGTGCCCGGCCTTCACGTGGATCTCCCCGCCGGACTCGGGGACGTCGAGGTGGATCACCCCCGGCAGCTCGGCCGCGCCGGAGGAGTAGGCGGCGAAGGCGCGCTCGACCGCGTCGACGCAGGAGGGCATGTCCAGCGCCCGCGCCACCTCCTCCCGTCCCAAGATCCGGAACCCCATCCCGCGCGAGCCTACCCGGTGCTAGGGTCGCCGGGGAGACGTCAGGAGGTCCCGATGGCGCGCATCGACCTGTTCGAGATGGAGCGGATGCAGTCCCTGTACTGGCACCGCGTCGAGTACGACCTGTCGGAGTCGGGGGTGGTGCCGATGACCCTCCGCGAGCTCCTCGGCGCCGACGCCGACGCGCTCCTCGAGGCGCCCCTCGGGTACCCGCTCTCGGAGGGTGCCGAGGAGACCCGCGCCGCCGTCGCCACCTGGTACCCCGGCGCGACCGCGGAGCACGTGACGCTCTGCAACGGGGGGTCGGAGGCCAACCTGCTCGTGCTGTGGACGCTCCTCGAGCCCGGGGACCGGCTCGCGTTCATGGTCCCCAACTACCTCCAGGGATGGGGGCTCGGACGCCATTTCGGTACGGCCACCGACACCTTCGGCCTGCGGCGCGAGGGCGACCGGTGGGCCCTCGACCTCGAGGCGCTGGAGCGGGCCGTGACCGCGCGGACGAAGGTCGTCATGGTCTGCAACCCGAACAACCCGACCGGCGCCGTCCTCACCGAGGCCGAGATGGAGGCGGTGATCGAGGTCGCCGAGCGCGTCGGGGCCTGGATCGTGGCCGACGAGATCTACCGCGGGGCGGAGCTCGAGGGCGAGGCGGTCTCCCCCACGTTCTGGGGACGCGCGGAGCGGGTCGTCGTGACGAGCGGCCTCTCGAAGGCCTTCGGGATGCCGGGCCTGCGCTCGGGGTGGATCGTGGCGCCGCCCGAGCTCATCCGCGAGATCTGGGTCCGGCACGACTACACGACGCTCACGCCGAGCGCGATCTCGGATCGGATCACCGGCGTGGCGCTCCGCCCGGAGGTCCGCGAGCGTGTGCTCGCGCGGACCCGGGGGATCGTCCGGGCCAACCTCCCGGTCCTCGCGGGGTGGGCGGGCGAGCTCGGCCGCGTGTCCTTCCTCCCGCCGGTCGCCGGCGCGATCGCCTACCTCGCCTACGACCCGCCCATCGAGGCGCGGGACCTGGCCGAGCGCCTCCGCCTGGAGCAGAGCGTGCTCGTCGTTCCGGCCGACATGTTCGGGGTGCGTGAGCGCGCCTTCCGCGTCGGCTTCGGGTACGACCCCGAGTACCTCCGGAAGGGCCTGGAGCGGATCGGGCTCGTCCTGCGCGAGCTCGGGTAGTCAGCGGAGGACGTCGGCGCCGAGCCGCTCCCCCACGTACCTGCGGACGTCGAGCGCGAGGTCCTCCATCGGCGCGTAGAAGCCGACGTCGAACACGCGCGCCCTCATCCCGTCCTGGACCGCCTCGCAGATCCGCCAGTCCTGCCGGTTGACGAGGTCCCAGAACCCGACGGCGTCGGAGGGGTCGAAGCTCGCCGTGCCCATCTCGTCGGGATGGAAGAGGAAGTCGCAGTCGATCCGGGTCCGGTCGGCGGCGAGGGGGCGGAGGCGGAAGGCGGCGACGTGGTCGGCCGAGCAGCTCAGCATCAGATTGGGGTATGCGAGCTCCCCCTTGTGCCGGGCGCGCTCCTCCTCCGTGAGCCCGGGGAACGGCGCCCTGGTCGTCGTCCCGGTGAACGTGAACGTCGTCGCCCCCTCCCGGTGGGGCACGCCGCGCTCCCAGTCCAGGTCCCGGCCGCCCCGCTCCTTGAAGGCCGGAACGATCTCGCACAGCTCGGGGTGGACCGGCCCGCAGTGGTAGCACTCGTTGTAGTTCTCGACGAGGACCTTCCAGTTCGCCCGGACCTCGTAGACGATCCGGCGCGCCGTCCGGAGGTCGGCGAGGGGGTAGTTGCGGAGCCGCCGGGGGATGGGGCCGAGCTGCTCCTCGAGGGGCCGGGCCTCGGTCGGCGTGAGGTGGACGAACACGAACCCGCCCCAGGTCGCGACGCCAGCCGGATGCAGGCCGAGATCCTCGCGCCGCAGCCCATCCTCCTCGGTGAGGTACGGGGCCGCCCGGAGCTCGCCGGTGAGGGCGTAGGTCCAGGCGTGGTACGGGCAGACGATGGAGCCCCGGAACCGGCCGGCGGGGACGGGCTCCGTCTCGGCCCGCGGGTCGGGCTCCAGCACCAGGCGCGAGCCCCGGTGGCGGCAGACGTCGTGGTGAGCGGCGAGCCCGCCCTGGCGCGTGCGGACCACGATCACCCGCTCACCGACGACGTCGGCGAGGAGGAACTCGCCCGGGCGCGGGATCGCCTCCTCGCGGCCGACGCAGAACCACTCGCGCGCGAAGATCCGCTCGCGCTCCAGCGCGAAGACGGCGGGGTCCCGATAGGCGCGGGCGGGGAGGGTCCGCTGCATCCCGGCCGCGCGCTCCTCGCCCATCTCCGATGACCCCCGGTCAGTTCGGTCCTCGCCCGACGTCGTACCTATGTAGCACGCATGACGTCGGGAGCCACCAATGATCCTTGACCGACAGTCACGACCCACGGCCCGCTCGGCCGCCCGCCGCGAGGCGATCGTCGAGACGGCCATGCGCCACTTCGCCGAGCGCGGGTACCAGGGCGCGCGGGTCGAGGATCTCGCCGCCGAGCTCGGCATCGCCAAGGGCTCGATCTTCCAGCACTTCGGCAGCAAGGCGGGGCTCTTCCTCGCCGCCTACCGAAAGGCGGTCTCGATGCTGCCGGCCTGGCTCGATGCCCCCGAGGACGTGCGGGAGCGGGGGTTCTGGGCCACCCTCGTGTACTGGCTCGAGCGCACGGAGCACCTCGTCCAGGAGGACTGGGTCCCCTACCGCGTCACGCTGATCGGCAACTACGGGACCGACCTGGATCTCAAGCGAGAGATCAACCGGTTCCTGGTGAGCGAGGACCCCTACGGCACGCTCGAGTTCGTCGAGTTCGGCATCCGGCACGGCGAGGTCC
>SIRV01000073.1 GCA_004366195.1 Actinomycetota bacterium | reverse complement strand
CGCGGCCCCCCCGCGGGCTCGCGCGCCGGTTCCACGGGGACCTGGAGGGCGCCCTCGAGGACCTGCGCGAGGCCTACCGGCTGTGCCGCGAGCTCAAGGAGCGCAGCCTGATCACGTGGACGGCCGCCGGGCTCGCGAAGGCGCTGGTCCAGGCGGGCGACACCGGCGCGGCGCGGCAGGCCCTCGCAGAGGCCGCCGCGAGCGCCCGCTCCGAGGGCCCCGGCACCGTGGACTGGCTCCTCGACGCCGAGGCCGAGATCCTCCTCGCGTAGGGCGACCGGTGGGAGGCGCTGCAGCGGGCGCACGAGGTGCTTCGCTTCGAGCGGGAGCGTGGGAACCCGAAGGACGTGGCCGCGCAGGTCTGGTGGGTGGCGAGGGTGTTCGGCCCCCAGGCGGCGGGGGGCGCCGAGGAGGCGGCGAAGGCTCGGGAGCTGCTCGAGGGCCTCCACGCGGAGCAGCTCCTGCGCGAGCCCGAGCTCGCGCCGACGGGTGAGCGCCGCTCAAGGCCGGCCGCAGGCGCGCCGAGGGATGGTTGAAACCGACCCCCGCGCCGGGCAGGCTGGTTGACATGCCGCGCGGCCGTTCGGTAGGAAGGCGGGACCCCATGGCCGACAACCGAGCCGGAGCCCGCTCCGTGGTCCGCGTGGTCGCGCTCGCGGCCTGCAGCGTGCTGCTCGCGAACCTGGTCGGGGTGGCGGGTGCCGAGCCCACCACCGAGCAGAAGCTCAAGGCCGCCGAGGCGGAGGTCAAGCGGCTCATGTCCGAGATCCGGGAGCAGCAGGCCGAGCTGGACCGCCTCGGTCGGGAGGCGGCGGAGCTCGCCGCCAAGGTCGATGAGGCCGAGGCCCGCTGGGAGCAGATCACCGAACAGCTCCGCACGACCCGGGCGGAGCTCGCGGCGGCCCGGGAGCGGTACGCGGAGCTCCGCGACCGCCTCGACCAGCGGGCCCGGGAGGCCTACATGGCGGGGCCGGGAGACGAGCTGGAGTTCCTCCTCGGCGCCACCTCCCTCGCCGACCTCTCGGACCGGGTGGCGTTCGTCGACGCCCTGGCGCAGACCGACGCCGACCTCGCCAACGAGGTGGCGAACCTCCGCAACGAGCTCGCCGACCGGGCGGCGGAGGAGGCGCGGCTCCAGGCGCGGGCCGCCGAGGCGCTGCGCGAGAAGCAGGCCCAGTACGCGGCGCTCGAGGCCAAGCTCGCGGAGCAGCAGCGGGTGTTGGACGAGCTCGCGGAGAAGAAGGCGAAGGCGGAGGAGCTCGCGAAGGACCTCCGCAAACAGTGGCGCGAGGAGCTCGCCGCCCTCACCGGGCTCAAGATCGACCCCGACGGGATCCTGCAGGTCTGCCCGGTGGACCAGCCGCGGGCGGTGTACGACGGGTTCGGCGCCCCCAGGTACGCGGGCGGCTACCACCCGCACGCCGGCAACGACATCATCGCGCCGATGGGCACGCCGATCCGCGCGCCGTTCCCCGGGACGGCCCGGGCGAGCTGGAACACGCTCGGCGGCAACGCCGTGTACGTCTACGGCGCGAACGGCTACGTGTACAACGCGCACCTGTCGGCCTACTCGGAGAAGTCGAACGGGCCGGTCCAGGCCGGCGACATCATCGGGTACGTGGGGGAGACCGGGGATACGGACACGCCCCACAACCACTTCGAGTGGCACCCGAACGTGATCCCGAGCAACTGGCCCGCGAGCCCCTACGGCTACTCGGTGATCGGTGGGGCGGTGAACCCCTTCCCGCTGCTCCAGGCGGTCTGCTAGTCGGTCAGCTTGACGAAGCGGACCGCCGCCTCGACCGGCGGGTCGAAGGGTCCGTGGTCGGCGGCGACGAACTCCACCCGGAGCACGTGGGGTCCCCGCTCCAGGTCCCCGAGGGGGATCTCCTGTTCCGGCGCGTAGGTCATCGAGACCAGGCGATCGTCGAGGTACACGTGCACGTGACCCGTGTCCGGGCGCACCTCGGTCTCGGTGGGGTCGACCACCGTGCCGCCCACCAAGCGGGTGACGAGGTGGAGCGACGTGCCGGCGATCGCCTGGCCCTCGGTCGGGGTGAGGATCTCGATCCGGGCGGGGGAGGTCGGCCGGTCGACTGCCGGGGCGGGCTCCCGCCAGATCGCCGTGGGGAGGAGGACCGCGAGGACCGCGAGGGCGACGGAGCCCCCGGCCAGGCCCCACGCCACCCAGCGGGCGAGCCCCGGGAACCGGCGGCCGCGGAGCCTTCCCACGCCGACCCACGCGAGCGCGAGCGCCGCGACGAGCAGGAGCTCGGCGACGAGCTCGTCGGGTCGGCCGGCGTGGGCGAGGACGGGCACGATCCCATGGTACGGAGCGCGCGCCGGCCGGTAGGCTTGCGGCCGTGCGCGCGGAGGACGTTCGGACGGTGGCGGTGGTGGGGTGCGGCCTCATGGGCTCCGGCATCGTGGAGGTCTGCGCCCGGGCCGGCGCGCGCGTCGTGTACCTGGAGCCCACCGAGGAGCTCGTCGAGGCGGGGCGGCGCCGGATCGAGGGCTCGCTCGGGCGAGCCGTCGAGCGGGGCAAGCTCACCGAGGACGAGCGGGACGCGGTCCTGGCGCGGATCGCCGGCACCACGGACCCTGACGACCTCGCCGAGGCGGACCTCGCGATCGAGGCCGCCACCGAGGATCGGGCGATCAAGCTCGACGTCTTCCGTCGCCTCGACGGGGCGCTGCGCCCGGAGGCGATCCTGGCGAGCAACACGTCCTCCATCCCCATCGTGGAGCTCGCGGCGGCGACCCGACGGCCCGACCGGGTGCTCGGGATGCACTTCTTCAACCCGGTGCCGGTGATGGGGCTCGTGGAGCTCGTCCGGGCCATCACGACCTCGGAGGAGACGATGGCCTTCGGGCGGGCGTTCGCGGCCCGGCTCGGCAAGACCTCCGTCGAGTCCCGCGACCGCGCCGGGTTCATCGTCAACGCCCTGCTCCTGCCGTACCTGCTCGACGCGGTGCGGATGCTGGAGCAGGGGTTCGCCTCCCGCGAGGACATCGACGCGGCGATCCGGCTCGGGCTGAACCATCCGATGGGCCCTCTCGAGCTCATCGACCTCATCGGGGTGGACACGACGCTCGCCATCGCCGAGGTGCTCCACGACGAGTTCCGCGAGCCGCGCTACGCGCCGCCGCCGCTGCTGCGGAGGATGGTGGCGGCGGGGCACCTGGGTCGCAAGGCCGGCCGGGGGTTCTACGAGTACCGCTAGGCCGGCTCGCGCGTGAGCAGGTCCGGCGCGGTGAGCGCGACCACGGCGAACAGCCCGAACGCGAGCACGTGGGCCACCGTGCACCACAGGCAGAGCGCGCCGACCAGGACGAGCTCGGCGTAGATCAGCCACAGCACGAACCCGATCCCCGCGACCGCGAGGGCGAGGCGCGCGAGGTGGACCTCCCGTCGGGGGCTGCGCCAGGCCGCCGGGAGCGAGAGCCCGAGCATCGCGAGGAACCACAGGAGGCCGAGGAGCGGCACCGGGATGCCGAGGAACACCGACCAGCGGCTCGTGGTGACCGAGGTGCAGTCCACGAGGCCGCCCTCCGTGCACACCAGCAGGTCCGGCGTGCTGAAGTGGGCGGCGGTGAGGTAGGCGGAGACCGCGACCCCCGCCGCCGAGAGCGCGATCCCCACCGGCGCGGCCCAGCGGGGGGCGTCCATCACGCCGCGGGGAGCGCCGCCTGGGCCCGCCGCACGACCTCGCTCGAGCAGACGTCGGCGGGCCGCCCCTCGGTCAGCTGGCAGATCATGGCCGTGATGACGTTGGCCGTCCCGCCGATCGCCTTCGCGATCTCGGTCTGGGGGTCCCGCAGCGCGGCCACGATCTGGTCGAAGCTCTTGCCCTCCAGCACCCCGGGGTCGTACTGGCTGCCGGCCCACGCGTAGCGGTTGCCGATCATCACGAACGGGATCGAGCCCCGGCTGCCGGTGATCGGCTCCACGTTGTACGTTTCGAACAGCCGCTGCTGGAGCTCGGTCGGGGTCTCGAGGGGCTGGAAGTGGCGGTCCTGGGTCTCCACGGCCGAGAAGACGAGGTAGTCGCTCGTGTACGTGGACCCGTGGAACGTCACGGTC
>SIRV01000072.1 GCA_004366195.1 Actinomycetota bacterium | reverse complement strand
TCGAGGTCCTGCACGAGGTGGGGGATGACCGCGCCCCGTTCCCCCCCGTAGAGGATCGCCGTGTTCGATGGCCCGGGGTCCTGCCGCATCGGCTCGAGCGCCTCGGGCCGTAGCCGGAACCCCGGATCGATCAGCCCCTCCGCCCTGAGGATATCGAGCCATGCCCGGATGCGTTCGAGCGGGAGCTCCGCTTCCCTGATCTCCTCGAGCTCCTCGACGGCGCTCACCAGCCCCTCCCGCTCTTCACGGTCGATGCCGAGCAGATCCAGCGCGTAAACGTTCAGCTCCGGGTACGAGCCGTCGAGCAGGGCCTCGTAACCGGTGCCCGCGCGCCGGAGGGACACCGGTACGAAGAACAGGGGTCCGAGGACCCGCACGGTTCGGCCCTCACGTTCGCGGTCCGCCACCACGAGAGGGTATCCCGCGTAGGATTGCTCCCCCGGGCCGGCCATGATCCGCGTCTGGCACCACCGGCCGATCGCGGGGTCATCGGGGAGATCGGCGCGGACGTCTTCCCCCGTCAGGAACCGCTCCTGCCCCTGCGTGACCACGACGAACCGGCGACCCAGGTCCGCGGGCTCGAACTCGACCGGGCGCATCTGCTCCGCCTCGACGCATGCCACGTAATAGCAGAGGAGCCGGTGCTCGAAGGTGGTGGGCGCATCTTCCCCGAGGGGGACGGTGTCTCTGACGTGGATCTCAATCTCGCCGGCGTAGGCACGGACCTCTCCCCGCACCCGAACGCGGGCGCCCTGGCGCGGCGCCCGCCGTGCCTCCCACCAGACGCATCGGACCCTCGAGCCGTCTTCCGTGCTGAGGTAGGCCTTGACGAACACCTCCCCGGACCTCTTGCGCCTACTCTCCCACGGACCCACCCTCCCCGCGAGGACGATGGAGCTGCCCGGCCCGAGGCCCGGAGGAGGGATCGTCCTGCTCATCCCTCCCGCCTCTGGCTGATCCACGTGGCGACCCACTCCTCGTAGTAGTCGGATAGCCTCGGGTAGAAGGCGGAGGACACGGTCACGAAACCCGCAGCCTCGTCGGGCGCATCCTCGAAGTTCAGAGCCAGAACCTCGTCGATAATGCCGGTCCCATCGATGAGTTCGATCAATTCCCCAGCCGTGAGAGGCTCAAGCGAGTTGCGCTCGAGCAGCACGGTATCCAGGTCGTACTCATCGACCACGCGGTAGCGCATACCGGCTCCGTGGGGCCGGGCTCGGAAACTGATGACGTCGGCAGTGACCGAGGCGAGCTCGATCCGGGCGATCTCCACCTCACCCTCGTCGAGATCGGGGAGGAATTCGCCTTCCGTGTCCCAAGGGTGCAGCGCCCCCCACCGCCGCCGGGTCTCCTCGTCGAGGCTCTCGGTGAAGAGCTGAGGGTGCTCCGCGAGCGCCTCGGACCCCTGCTCGTGCAGGGCCTCCTCAGCCGACTTCCGACGGACGCTCCCCTTGATCCTGCTCAGTCGGACCGCCACGTCTGGTTCCCTCGGCCAGTAGGTAGCGGGCCTGAAGTCCGGATCGAACGTCACTCGGCCCTCCGATGTTGGCGGCCCCGGATCGACCCGCTCACACGGCTCGTCCTCCTCGGCGTCCGCTCGCCGAGCGATCTCCGACATGAAACCCTCTACATCGACACCGGCGAGAGCCAGACCGACGAGGTCACGGACCAGGGGCTCCAGCAGCTCATCGAGTTTGCGCTGGGCGTCCTCGGGGAGATCGGGCACCGGATGCCACGCGAAGTCGGGGATCTCTTCGCCGCGCTCGATGGCGCGCAGGAGCGCCTCTCGTTGGCGCCGGTTCACAATCCTGGACAGCTTCTCCAGCTCTTCAGGGGTGGGCCGTCGCCGTGACATCTCGTTACGCAACCGACTCCTCCAAAGAGGTCAGGCGGGCGGCCTCCTCGAGCGAGGTCAGCGCGTCCCGGACCTCCCGCCGGAGGCACTCTGCCTCTTCCTCGACCGTCCCCGCGCGGGCGCGGATCTCGGTGGCCGCACGGTTGATGTGCGCGATCCTCTTCAGGGACGTCCTGATCCGCCCGAGCTGTCCCCGCACCGTCTCCCGATCGATGGCCGCCTCCGAGTGTCGGACGGTGGCTAGCCTCGCCAGCACGACGAGCAACCGGATGGCGATCGGCAGGTAGTCGACCGTGGTGGCGACCCAGGGGCCTCGCTCGCATGCGCCTTCCCCCCACTCGCCGATCTCGCGGCCCAGGCCGTCCGACGAGCGGGTCAGGTAGATCCCGGCCTCGGCGGACCGTTCGATCATGGCGCGTTCCATCGCGTCGGCGATCGCTTTACGCCCGGCCCTCGTCGCCCGGTCGCGGACCTCGACGACGATCCGCAGGGCGGGCTGGACGAGCCCGTCCGGAGGGAACTCGAGGAGGATGTCTCCCGGACGGCTGTCCTCTCCGACGTGATGCACCGCCGCACCGCTCGCCTCAGCCTGACGCTGGAGCTCGACGACCACACGCTCCTCGAAGGAGGCGCCCTTGGCCGTAGTCCCCTCGAGAGCTTCCCGCGCTGCCTCGCCGGCCGCGATCTGCTTGGCGAGGCGGTCGACCTCGTCAGCCAGAGGCCTGATGGCTTCCTCGACCGTGGCCCGGACGCTCCGGGCTAGCGCGCCGTCCCGGCGCGAGACGTCTTCCACCGCCTTCGCCACGACGGCCTGTACCGAGTCGGCCCGCGCCGGGTCCAACAGGTCGCTGATCCGAGCGAGCGCGCGCCCGAGTACCGACGAGCGCTTGTCGGGGTCGATCTTCTCCGACAGGAGGCCCTGCACCTCGCGGATGCGCTCCCCCAGTGCGGAGGAGACGTGGTCGATGGAACGCTGGACGGGTGCGAGGACCTGCCCATCGTCGGTCCCCAGCTTCTCGATGAGCCCCGCCTGCACCGCTTCGGGGATGGCGGAAACGGCCTCCGTGACCCGCAGGAGCAGCTGGTCAACCTGGCGACGGACGAAGTCCAGATCCCGGGCGCCCCCCGCCCGTTCGAGGCAGAAGACCCCGACCTCGACGGCGTGCACGAACGCGGCCTCGCGATCCTCCGGCGCGTGCTCCCGCAGGTACTCAGCGACGGAACGCCGACGGATCTCGAGGTCCCTCACACGGACCCCTGCCTCGCCGATCTCGATCCTGGCCCTACTCGTCGAGGACTTCCCCATCTCACCGAAGGAAAGGAGGCGAGGGCGCGACGGTGTAAATGGTGAGACGCGCGGCGGGTCGGCCGCGACCTCCTTCACAGACCTGGTTCCTCCGACCGGCTCACGGCCGACGAGGATCCGTTCCGCTCCGAGGATTTGGGGGTGGTGACGGGTCTCAGACCCGGTCCAACCCACCCCACCGTCACCGCTCAGCCGGATCGATCAGCGCATCGACCCACCAGGCGCGGATCCCCATCGAGAGAACCAGGTCCACCAGAGCCCCGGGGCGGAACAGGGCGTTGGGGATGAAGCAGTTGAAATAGGGCTTCGCCTCAGACGCAAGGACGGCGGCGGGATCTACCGTCCACGATCCGATCAGGTGGCAGTCCAGGCCCTGGACGACCTCGAGGTGATTCAGGTCCACGGGGAACAGCTTGGCGCCGACCGGCGCCCTCGGCCACCCGGCGGGGTGCAGGCGGAGGCGGACACCGCCCCCGAGCACCTCGTGGGGGCCGGTCGTCACCTCGAGCCGGTGGATGCGCGAGCCCCCCTGCCGGCCCGGCAGGTCGACGGCGAGCGCACCAGGACGCAGGGAAGGAGCTAGGCCCCGCAGCTCGAGCACGCGGGCCGTCGCCGCGAG
>ML214174.1:687-7260 GCA_004366195.1 Actinomycetota bacterium | reverse complement strand
GCGGCGAGCCGAGCGTCGAGAGTCTCGCGCGGGTCCTGCGCCGCGCCCTCCCGCCCGAGCTCCCCGTCCAGGTCCGCGCGCCGGGTGAGACCCCGTACTTCCGGCAGGGGGACGCCGTGCTGCCGCCCGTCGCGCTGAAGGAGCTGTTCGGCGAGTTCGCCGCCCGGCCGGACCCGAACCGCCGCGGCTACCTCCTCATCAACCCCAGCTGGGAAGCCACGCACATCGCGACCGAGCGGGTGCCCCTGCTGGGGCGGGTGACGTGCAACGTGGCACTCATCCCCCAGCTCAACGGCGCCATGCGCGAGCTCGTCGCCCGCGGCCTCGGAGACACGATCCGCTCCTACAGCGGGTGCTACGCGAGGCGGTTCGCGAACCGCGACCCGACCCAGGCCATCAGCCACCACACCTGGGGCATCGCGATCGACGTGAACGTGCCGGAGAACCCGTACGGAGCACCGCCTGACCAGGACCCCCGGCTGGTAGCGGTGATGGAGCGGTGGGGCTTCATCTGGGGTGGCACCTTCGTCCGGCCAGACGGCATGCACTTCGAGTACCACCGCCCGCCGGCGCGATCCGCAGGCGCCGGCGCTCGCTGAAGACCCGGAACAAGGCGTGCGCGAAGGGAGCAGCGATCATGCGCATTCCACATCCGCTCGGGGTTCGGGGATCTCCCCTGGCCCCGGGCATGCCTCCCGCGGCAGGACGCGCGTGGGTTTCTGCTCCCTTCGCGGCAACCCGAAGGCTGCTACCTGGATTCTAGGACGACCCGCCCAGCGGTGTGAACGAGTCGGCCCCGGAACTCCCGGGACCTCCGCCCCTACGCCGCCCGCGGCGCGGCCCGTACCGCGGCGGCGTCACGCGAGAGGGGCGGGTCGCCCCGCCCCTCTCTGTACCGCTCGGAAGCACGGTCAGGGCGCCTCGTCGGTCAGGTTCGACCAGAGCGCCGCCTGGCCGATCCACAGCCACAGCCGTTCCGCGTCGCCCCGGGAGAACGGGTTCGTGGCCATGGCGGCCCAACGGCTGCCGCCCGCCGTGGTGGTGCCGTGGACGATCACCGGCACGCCGTTGATCTCCGCTCCCCGGTCCCGCCACAGCCCGGCGAGGTAGCCGTCGGACGGCGTCTCGCTCATCGTTGCCAGGTACCGACCGTCCACGGCGACCCCCTCCGGCGTCGTGGAGAAGTCCGTGGTCGCCGACGGGAGGAAGAGGTAGTCGTACTCCCCGTACCCGCCCGTCAGCGGCCCATCCTTGCCCTCGTTGTTCCAGACAGCGATGCCGCCGTACGCCGTACCGGACGCCGCCTGGGTGAGGCTGCCGGAGACGAGACCGGCCGCCGGCAGCAGCCCGAAGCCGGCCGCCGCCTGGCTCGTGGCGAGGTACCCGCCGCCCCCGGCGAGGAACGTCGTGAGGCGCGCCCGGCCGGTGTCGTTCAGAGACGTCCAGGCAACGCCGGCGTTGTAGAGGACGTCGAAGCCCTGGAGTGGGTCGGGCCCCGTCGCCGCGTTCAGCGCCGCGACCGACACCCAGTCCACGTCCGGCCCGAAGATCTGCTTCAGGACCCAGGTGTAGTCGGTTGCCGGCATCGCGGCGGCGGTGCCGAGCACCGCGACCCTCGGCGCCTCGTCCACCTGGCTGGTCGGCGGCTTCCGCACCCGCCAGTTCCGCTCGAACCACACGCCCACCGAGCGGCCCACCTCACGCAGGGCCGCCACGGTGCTCGGGGAGTTGTCGAAGATGAGCGTGCCGGCCGGCATCCAACCGCCGGTCGTGCTCAGGAACGCCTCCTCGGCCATCTCTGCGTCGATCCCCCGCCGCAGCAGGTCGAGGACGGCCCGCACCTCCGAGACGCCCCGCAGCCGGAGCGAGTACCAGCTCGAGCGGCCGATGCGGACGCCCCCCTGCAACGCGTTGGGCTCGGTGATCGGCACGGTCGGCGGCGCGAACGCCACGTCCTCCGCCGGCACCTCGACCACGTCCGCCCCCCACAGGTACCCGTGGCTCCAGGCCGCGGGGGAGGCGTAGAGCCGTCCGATCCGGAGCGTGATGTCCTGACCCTCGTCGAGGGCGGTCAGCGCGATGCCGCGCCGCGGCTGATCCATCCAGACCACGTACGAGCCCTTCGCGAAGAGCTGGCCGCCCCACTCGTACGACTCGGTGAGCCGGTGCACCTCGACCGCGTTGAACAGGAGCCAGTCCACGAGGCGGTTGGCCTCGGCGTCGCTCCGCTGGGCGTTCGCCACCGGGTGCCGCCCGTCGAACGGGATCACGTAGGCGCGGGGGTACTCGACCATCCAGTTGTGCTGGGTCTCCTCGAAGCCGCGCTCCTGCAGCAAGGGATCGTCGCAGCAGCGCGGCCGGGGCTCACCAGCCGCCCCGCGGCGGAACACCTCGAGCTGATCGTGCAGGATCGCGTGGCGGTGCTCGATCCAGAACATCGCCGACGAGTAGAAGGCGAGGTACTGGGCCCGCTTCGATCCTAGCCGGCCGCCGCACGGGACCGCGGCGCTGCACATCTCGACCGTCGAGCTGTCGACGCCGTACATCGCCATGTAGGTCTGCGTGTAGAAGGGCCCCCAGTCGTCCCAGCCCTCGGCGTAGTACGGCCCGACGGGCGGGTTGGTGTTCGCGTTGGCGCCCCAGTGGTTCACCGGGCGCTGGACACCCTGCCCGATCGCCGCGAGCGCCGCCTCGTTCGCATCGAGCCGACGCTGGTTCCAGTACAGGAACTTGTCGTACTCGATCCCCGGGTTGTGCGGCTTCGTGAGGCCGTCGATCAGCGTCGGGTTGTAGTAGCCGTGGAGCGCGAGCGCCACGGGCGCGAGCCACTCCAGCTGGTAGGCGATGTTCGCCCGCATCTCCGGCTGGGACTGGACGAGCAGGTCGCGGTTCATGTCGAAGCCGTTCGCGTTGGCTCGGGTCCCCGCGACCCTGCCGTCGGGGTTCGTCGTCGGGATCACGACGACGATGGCGTGGTCGAGGACCGCATCCACCGTGGGGTTCACGCCGTACGGCGTCGTCACGAGGTCGCGGATCACCTGCATCATCGCGTCGGTGCCCTCGCGCTCGCCCCCGTGGATGTTGGCCTCGACGAAGATCGGGATCTTCACCTCGTCGCCGTAGCTCTCGAGCAGGGCTTGCGCGCCCGCGGGGTCCGTCAGCATCATCGAGCGGATCTCGAACCAGCGCTCGGAGTCCCGGACCTGCTCAGGGGTCTCGAGGGCGTTCACCACGACCCCGTAGATCTCGCGGTTGAGGACCGACTTCCCGATGACCTCGACCTCCATGCGGTCCGGGACACCAGCGGCGGCCGCCTCCTGCTCGAACTTCTCCAGCGTGCACCTGATCGCCCCGTAGGGGATTATCGCGAGCGGCGGGGTCTGGGGCACGTTCTCGCTCCCGACCGGGGCGCACCACTCCTCGCCGTACGTGGGACCGAGACCTGGCGACACAGGCTCGCCGTTCCATGGGGGCGACAGCTCATCCGCGCCCGCGGAGATCGGCAGCCACCCTGCCGCCAGCGCCAACGTCGCGGCGAGCATGAGCCGCGGTCCCCACCCGCGTAGGCTCCTCCGTGCACCATCCGATCCGAACATGGGAAACCTCCGATCCGATCGACGGGGGGACCCCCGGAGACCGGTGCTCAGTGATGGCTGCACGGGTGGTGGAGGGCCGCGCGCCGGGGCTCCTCCACCCGGGAGCGGATCCCCAGACTTCGCTCCGGACGGAGAGCGGGAAACAGGCATCCGGAATCGCACCCATCCTGCCCCTGGCCTCCCGACCTGTCAAATCCCGCCGTGGTGCGGCGGCCGCGCGAAGGTCTCTACACTGGCGCCATGAGACGGTGGCGTGCCGCGCTCCTGGCCCTCGTCCTCCTCACCGCCGGGGCCTGTGGCGGCGACGCGCCCGAGACCACACCCACGGGCGTCTCTCCCGGCACCCCGCCCGGCACCCCCACGACCCCGGTCACGACGCTCTCACCGCAGGAGCCCAGCCCGGAGACGCCGGAGACCACGGAGACCCCGGAGACCGAGAGCCCCGAGGACACCCCCACGCCGACGCGGACCTCGGAGCGCGGGGACGACACCGGAGAGAGCGGTGGAGACGACGATCGGCCGACGCCGTCCCTCACCGGGATGTGGCTCGGCACCTGGACGAACACCACTCCAGACACCAACTCGGGGTCGCTCGACATCTCCCTCGAGCAGCGCGGCTCGCGGCTCACCGGGACGCTCGGGATGGGCGGATCGCCCTGCCTGGTGTTCGGCGTGCTGACCGGCCGGATCGAGGGCAACCGGATCGAGTTCCGAGCTGTCGAGCGGGAGATCGAGTACGAGTTCGAGGGAAGGGTCTCGCGTCGCACGCTGCGCGGCACGTACCGGACGAACTGCGACGACGCTCAGGGGACGTGGGAGGCGATCAGGTCTCCCAGCTGAAGGCCCGCTACGCGGCCTGCGCCGCGCGGGTCGTTCGGGAGCGGAGCCAGACCCAGGTGAGGATGCCGGCCGCGGCGGCGGCGGCGACCACCCCCGCCGTGACCTGCGTCCGCGGTTGCGCCGCCGTGCGGGCGATCCGGGTGCGGAGCCTCACGGGGTTGCGGAAGTCCAGGATCTCCCACCCCCGCTCCTCGGCGACCTTGCGCAGCTCGCGGTCGGGGTTCACGGCGACGGGGTGGCCGACGGCCTCGAGCATCGGGAGGTCGCTGATGGAGTCCGAGTACGCGTAGGAGCGTTCGAGGTCGATCCGGACCCGCGCCGCGAGGTCCCGGATGGCCTGCGCCTTGGCCTCGCCGGCGCAGTAGAACTCGAGCTCGCCGGTGTAGCGGCCGTCCTCGATCCTCGCGCGGGTGGCGATCACGCCCGAGATGCCGAAGTGCCGGGCCAGGGGCCGCACCACCTCCTCCGGGGAGGAGCTCACGATGAACACGAGGCGCGCGTTCCGGCGGTGCTCGGCGATGAGGTCGAGGGCTTCCTGGTACACGTAGGGGTCGATCACGTCCACGATCACGTCGCGGACGAGCCGCTCGACCTCGGCGCGGTCCCAGCCCTTCGTGAGCTGGAGCATCCCCTCCTTCAGCCGCTCCATCTTCCGCTCGTCCGCCCCGACGAGCGCGTACACGAGCTGCGCGTAGGCGCCGCGGAGCAGCTGGCCGCGGGTGACCATCCCCGCCCGGTACATCGGGCGGGAGAGCGCGAGCGAGGAGGAGCGGGAGATGATGGTCTTGTCGAGGTCGAAGAAGGCCGCCTCCATCGTCCGTCCATCGTAGGCCACGCCCCCGACGGGTTGAGGCATCCCCGGGGAACGGGCCCGCGGAGCGCGGCGGCCTCAGGGGCGGCCCGCGTACGGCCCCTCGCGGACCGTCTCGAGCCATCGCCGTTCGGACTCGGTGAGGGACTCGTGCAGCTCGAGGAGGCGGAGGGCCAGACCGCCCGCCGGGTCGTCGGTGCCGGCGAGCCGCTCGCGCGCCGCCGCGATCCGTGCTCGGCGATCCTCGAGCGCCTGGGCCCTCGCGGCGACGACCCGTCCCGCCTCGTCGCTCGGCAGGAGATGGAGGAACCCGAGGGCGAGGGGCGAGCCCCGTGCGTGCTCCCGCAGGCCCGCGCGCAGGCGCGCCCTCCCGGTGCTCGTGATGCGGTAGACGCGGCGGTCGGGCCCCTCGCTCCCCTCCTGCTGCCTGCCGGCGAGCGCCCCCTCCCGCTCCAGCCGCCGGAGCGCCTGATACACGGAGGCACGCCCCACCTCCGCCCAGAGGTCCATCCCGCGCTCGCGGAACCGCTCGAGGAGCTCGTACCCGTGCCGCGGCCCCTCGGCGAGCAGGCCGAGGACCACCATCTCCACCCTCGAGACGCGCATGTCATCCCTCCTGCCGGCCGTTCCGCCCCAAACTACCGGCGCCCCACCGGAACGGCGGGGACCCTCCGCGGCGCGCCGGGGGCGGGACATGGGTCCGGCGCGAACGGGATGGTGCCGGTGCGGGGGCGCACCCCGGGCGAGCACGGGCATCCCGCCCGGGGCGCTGACCGTCCTCAGCCGAGCGGCTGCCAGCGCTCCTGCAGCCGCTTCATCAGCTCGGGCATCGTCGTGTACTCGAGCTCGTCCATCCCGGCGCGGTGCGGCTCGAACGGCCCCATGTGCCGCAGGTGATCGGCGAGCTCGAGCGCGATGCGCCGCGCCCGATCGAAGCTCACGTCGGCGAACAGATCCCGCGGTCCGATCAGCTTCCCCTGCGTCAGCTGGAAGCCGAGGGCCACGATCCGGGGCGGTCCGTCGAAGCGCGAGGGCGTGGCGTCCTCGTACGAGGTCGGCATCAGCGGCCCGAAGTGGGAGCCGCGCATCCACCCGCTCACGATGTGGGGGTACGAGAACGGCTCGAGGACCTCGCCGAGGGCCGGCAGCCCGCTCTGGCAGCGCACGATGGCCACCGGGTCGTCCTTGCCGACGTACCGGCCCGCCTGGAGCGACAGCCGCTGCGTGGAGGTCGCCGCGGCCACGATGCCCTTCTGGCGGGAGAACACGCGCCGCACGACGAAGCGGTGGGGCGACCCGATCAGCATCAGCAGGTCGTAGTAGTCC
>ML214174.1:0-617 GCA_004366195.1 Actinomycetota bacterium | reverse complement strand
GGTGAGCGGGTCGGCGAACATCCGGGCCAGGGGGTAGTTGAAGGCGCCGGGCTCGGTCTTGTCCGCGAGGAACACCACGATCGGCTCGCTCGGGCGCTCGGAGAGGCGCATCTCCGCATAGCCCGGGCCGAGCCCTCGCAGGTTGCCGCTGAAGGCGTCCGAGAGCAGGTCCTGCCCGGCCCCGTACAGGCCGAGCCGCTTCGCGACCTCGGTGGTGGCCTGGAAGACCTCCCACGCGAACCCGTGGATGTCGGGATCGTCCGGCTCGCGCTCGTGGGTCATGATGAGCTGGAGGTCGTCGCCGACCCGGGAGACCTGCCCGTCGAGCAGCAGCCCCCGCTCGACGGCCCCCACGACCCGCTCACGGGCCACCTGCATCATCTCGGGGTGCACGTCGGTGTGCCCGACGTAGCCGCCCGTGTCCGCCTTGATCACCGAGAGCGTGACGTCCATGCCCTCCCTCCGTGTCCGTCCTGCGGTCCCGCACCCCGGAGTACCGGTCGGAGGGCACGTGCGTCAGGGCCGAAGGTCCCGAGCGGGCCGGGCCGTGGGTCCTCCACGGCCGCCCGTCGCGCGGGTGGGCAACACATGACGGGGCCCGGCCGGGCCCCGTCCTG
>ML214173.1:3539-21434 GCA_004366195.1 Actinomycetota bacterium | reverse complement strand
GGGCCCACGCCAGGGCTCGCAGCCAGGGCCCGCGGGCGGTCCGCTCGGCCGCGAGGGAGCGTCGCTCGGCCTCGGCGAGGGCCGTCGCGGCCGCCTCCAGGTCGCCGTCGCCCAGGGCGTCCCGCGCCCGCTCCAGGGCGCTCCGGGCCGCGACCAGGTCGCGGCGGGCGGCCAGACCGGCCGTGAGGGCCCCGACCGCGCCCAGCGCCGTGAGCGCGATGGCCGCCGCGACCCCGATCCGCACCCCCCGTCGCCGGTCCATCCGGGGGAGCCTACCCGGCCCCTCGCTCGGATGTGCGGAGAGGGATAGGGCTTTGGACCTATCCCCGCCGAACCGCTACCGGGGTATCCTTGCCTCGCATCGGGGGAGGCCATCCGCCGCCATCCTGCCGGCGCCCGGCCCGGGAGCGGGCGTCCGGCGTCGAGGATCGACGGATGTCGAGGGAGGGGGACCACGTGCGGAGGGAACCGGCGGGCACGACCACCGCGCCGGTTGGAGCGTCCGCACCCACCGCTCTCGCCCCACCCCGGACGGGGACGCTCCCGGCTCGTCTCGAGTACCGACGCCTGTACCGGCTCATGGCGCTCACGGACGGCGCGTGCGTGGCCCTCGCGCTCGTCCTCGCC
Organism: Actinomycetota bacterium; assembly: GCA_004366195.1. Classification (GTDB taxonomy): domain Bacteria; phylum Actinomycetota; class UBA4738; order UBA4738; family HRBIN12; genus HRBIN12. The sequence goes on along the minus strand of ML214173.1, from coordinate 20,807 downwards.
CGGACGGTCTCCTACGGCTGGCACGCGCCGGCCGACCTCCTGCCGATCACCGTGCTCGCGCCCTTCGGAAACGCAGCGGTCTTCCAGGCGTTCCGCCTCTACGAGACGCACCGGTTCACGGCGGCCGAGGAGTTCCGCCGCGTGTTCCTCGCCGTGACGATCGGCGTGACGGCGCTGCTCACGTTCGGGTTCTGGACCAGGTCCACGCTCTCGCGCTCGTGGTTCGTGAGTGCGTGGGCCTTCGCGCTCGTGCTGACGCTCGGGGGTCGGCGCCTCTGGCACGCGCAGATCCGACGGGAGCGCGCGGTGGGCCGCCTGGTCTTCCGGACCCTCGTGGTCGGCACGAACGCCGAGGCCATGGCGCTCGTGGCCTCGATGGACACGCGGGAGACCGGCTTCGCTCCGATCGGGCTCGTCCGGACTTCCGAGGAAGCGTGTCCGGACCTCGAGCTCCCGGTCGTGGGGCACATCGGCGAGCTCCGGGAGCTCGTGCGCCGGGAGCAGGCGGAGTGCGTGTTCGTCGCCTCGAGCGCCGTCTCGGCCGAGGAGATGAAGCAGATCGCGAGGATCGTGCGGCTCGAGGGGCTGGAGGTCCGGGTCAGCGCGAGCCTCCCCGTGGTGCTCTCCTCGCGCCTCTCGGCGCAGCCGATCGGCGGCGTGATGTCCCTCGCGCTTCGGCCCGCCCGCCTCAGCCGGTCGCAGCGCGCGGTCAAGCGCGCGTTCGACCTCGTGGTGGCGGGTCTCGGCCTCGTCCTGACGGCTCCGCTCTGGCTCCTCGCGGCCGTCGCCATCAAGCTCGATTCCCCGGGCCCCGTCCTGTACCGGCAGCGCCGGGTGGGGGAGGGGGGGCGGCCGTTCGTGATGCTGAAGTTCCGCTCGATGTACGAGGACGCGGAGGAGCGCCTCGCCGAACTCCGGCCGCGGAGCGAGGTGGACGGCCCCCTGTTCAAGCTGCGCGATGACCCCCGCGTGACGAGGGTCGGGCGGTGGCTCCGGCGCTGGAGCGTGGACGAGCTCCCGCAGCTCTGGAACGTGATCCGGGGCGACATGTCCCTCGTGGGCCCGCGCCCGCCGCTGCCGGAGGAGGTCGCCGAGTACGAGGAGTGGCACTTCGCGAGGCTCGAGGCGCCGCCGGGGATCACCGGGCTGTGGCAGGTGAGCGGGCGAAGCGACCTCTCCTTCGAGGACTACGTGCGGCGGGACCTCTTCTACATCGAGAACTGGTCGCTCGCCTACGACCTGTTCATCGTGCTGAAGACGATCCCCGTCGTCCTGCTGCGCCGCGGCGCCTACTGACCCGGGGTCGGCCCGTCCTCGCGGAGCTCCCACACCCGAGCCCTCGGGCCGGGTACCATCCCGAGCCGTGCTCGCGGCGTCGGGGCGGTCGGGCTTCAGGCTGGCGGAGGATCGGCCGATACCCCTTGCGATGCGCAGGGGGCGACGGCTCGAGGAGATCGCCGCGGCGTTCGCGGAGGCGGTGGCGGCGGGCGACTTCCGGGCCGCCGAGGGGTGGCTGGCGGTCGCCCGCTTCGTGGAGAGCGCGGAGCCCGTGACGGCGGTGTGCGAGCGCGAGGGGGTCCGCTCGGACCGGGATCGGCCCCGGCGCTGACGCGGCTACTCCGGTTGGCGCTCGAGCCCGGTCTTGCCGATCCCGACGATGAGGGCGACGGCGCACGCGGCGCTGACGGCCGCCAGGATCCACCACGGGCGCGGCGGACGGGCGTCGAGGAGCCCGGCAACCGCCGTCCAGGCCGACAGCACCGCGATCCCGAGGGCGGTGATGACGAAGGCCCAGGAGAACCACCAGCGGCGCTCGATCTCCACCGCGACCAGGACCATCATCATGGCGAAGCCGAAGGCCGAGACGGCCGTCATCCGGACCCACGGCTCGGCGACGTGGGGCACCCGCTCCCCGAGGGCGGCCGTTACCGGGCCCGGGAACAGGCCGGCGAGCACGGCCCACGCGAGCAGGGCGAGCGCCTCGACGTACAGCACGGTCCGCAGCAGCTTCACGGCGACCCATCATCCCAGGCCGGAGCCCCGGGCGGCCTTGGTAGGATGGCGCGCGGGAGCCCCCGGGGCTCCCGTTCCGTGACGGCCGACCCGTGAGGACGCGATGACCGACGCACCGCGGGTCGCGGTGATCGGGCTGGACTGCGGCACGCCCCAGCTCCTCCGCGACCTCAAGGACGAGACGCCGAACCTGCACGCGCTCATGGAGCGCGGGATGCACGGGGAGCTCGAGAGCATCACCCCGCCGATCACCGTGCCGGCCTGGGCGTGCGCGATGACGGGGAAGACGCCCGGTCAGCTCGGGATCTACGGGTTCCGCAACCGGAAGGACACGAGCTACGACGGCCTCGCCATCGCGCACTCGGGGTCGGTGAAGGAGCCGGCGGTCTGGGATCTCCTCGGTGCGCGCGGCCTGCGCTCGCTCCTGATCGGGGTGCCGCCCTCGTTCCCACCCCCGAAGACCTTCCCCGGGTGGCGGGTGGGGTGCTTCCTCACGCCGCCCTCGGCGGAGCGCTTCGCTTACCCGCAGGAGCTGGAGGTCGAGATCGCCGAGGAGCTCGGGCCGGGCAACGACTACATCTTCGACATCCCCGACTTCCGCAAGGCCGGCTACGACGTCGTGCTCGACCAGGTGTTCCGGATGACCGAGCGCCGGTTCCGGGTCGGCCGGCGACTCGCGCGCGAGAAGCCGTGGGATTTCTTCATGCTGTGCGAGATCGCCCCCGACCGCCTCCACCACGTGTTCTGGCAGCACTACGACCCGACCCACCCGCTGCACGAGCCCGGCAACCCGTACGAGACGGCGTTCCACGACTACTATCGGTTCCTCGATGAGCAGGTCGGCTCGCTCCTCGAGGCCTTGCCGGAGGACGCCGTGGTGATCGTCATGAGCGACCACGGCGCCCGCCCGATGATGGGGGGGATCTGCTTCAACGACTGGCTCATCCGGGAGGGGTACCTGACCCTCGCCTCGACCCCGGACCGCGTCATCCCGATCAAGGACGCCGAGATCGACTGGAGTCGCACGGTTGCCTGGGGGGACGGCGGGTACTACGGCCGCCTGTTCCTCAACGTGAAGGGGCGCGAGCCCCAGGGCGTCGTCGAGCCCTCCCGCTACGAGGAGGTTCGCGACGAGCTCGTCGCCAAGCTCGAGGCCATGCCGGGCCCCGACGGGGAGCCCCTCGGTACCAGGGTCTTCAAGCCCCAGGACGTCTACCCGGACGTGCGGGGGGTGGCGCCGGACCTGATCGTGTACTTCGGGGACCTCGCGTGGCGCTCGGTCGGGTCGGTCGGCAACCCCAGCATCTACACCTACGAGAACGACACCGGCCCCGACGGCGCGAACCACGACCGCGCCGGGATCTTCGCCATGACCGGCGCGCCGGGCCAGCCGACCGGCGAGGTCTCCGGGTTGCGGCTCGTGGACGTCGGTCCATCGATCCTCCGGCTCTACGGGCTGGAGGTGCCGGAGGGGGCGGTGGGGAGGAGCTTCCTCTGATGTGCGAGCACAAGGGCTTCACGGTCTGGTTCACCGGCCTCTCGGGCTCGGGCAAGTCCACCGTCGCGGAGATGCTCTACCACGAGCTGCGGGCCCGGGGGATGAAGACGGAGATCCTCGATGGCGACGTCGTCCGTCAGAACCTGAGCAAGGGGCTCGGCTTCTCCAAGGAGGACCGGGACACGAACATCCTCCGGATCGGCTTCGTGGCGCACCTGCTGACCCGCAACGGCGTGGCGACCATCTGTTGCCCGATCAGCCCGTACCGGGAGGCCCGCGACGCGAACCGGCGGCTGATCGGGGACTTCGTCGAGGTCTACATGCACGCCACGGTGGAGGAGATCGCGGCCAACCGCGACCCGAAGGGCCTCTACAAGAAGGCCCTCGCCGGCGAGATCCGGAACTTCACCGGGGTGGACGACCCCTACGAGCCGCCCGAGAACCCTGAGGTCGTGTGCGACACGATGGTGGAATCGCCGGAGGAGTCCCTGCAGAAGGTCCTCACGAAGCTGAAGGAGCTCGGGTACATCGAGGACGACACGATCATGGTCCGGGGGGACCGCCTCCACTCCGGCATGACCGACCTGCGGGTGGCCGAGACCGGCCACGTCGTGAAGGAGCACTAGCCGGCGGGCCCGGCGGCAACCACCCGGCTCCACTCGCGGCGATTCCACGTCCGTGCTACGCTCGCGCCGCCCGAGCGCTGGCTCGGAGGAAGGGGGGTGCCCCGATGCGCAGGTCCGCGATCCTGCTGGCAGCGGCGACGCTGCCGTTCCTGCTCAGCTCCTGCTTCGTGCTGAACGATTTCTGGGTCGGGGCTCCGACCCTCGCTCCGGGGGTGAAGACCCCGGCGTACTTCATCCTTTACCCGGCCACCACCACGCCGACCACCACCTACCAGTTCGTGCTCGTCGGCGTGGACGACCCGACGCAGCTCGGGATCGGGCGGGCCAAGTGGGGCGCGAACGGCACCTTCGGCGGCCCGATGCCCATGACCGCAGAGCCGAATCTGGCCAACATCCTTGGCGCCGCACAAGGGATCTGCGAAGCGAACGGTCTGGACTTCGCGAACATCACCGGGCTGACGTGGAAGGGCTTCAGGACGCCGGTCAGGATCAACGACAAGGGCAAGGTGGGTCGGCCCGCACAGGTCACCGTGGGGCTCAAGGCCAAGATCGGGGCGACGCCGGACACCCGCGTGAGCGTCGTGGGCGTGACCGGCGTCTGGGCGGACAACAACAGCAACGGGACCCTGGACCCTGCGGGGACCGACGGGTACCTCTGCACCGGTATCGGGAGCTCGAGCACGTACATCACCTGAACCCGGCGCTGAGCGTGGGTAGCGGCCGACCCGGACGTCCGCGCCCCCGTGGTACCTTCCATCTATGGAGGTCGTCCGACGCCCGCCCCGGGGGTGGGCGTCGCTGCGTATCCGGGGGGACGCATGGAGATCGAGATCGGCAGGGGCAAGGTAGCTCGGCGGGCGTACGGGTTCGACGAGGTCGCGATCGTGCCGTCGCGACGGACGCGGGACCCCGACGACGTGGACATCTCCTGGGAGATCGACGCCTGGACCTTCCGGCTGCCGATGATGGCGAGCGCCATGGACGCCGTGGTGAGCCCGGCCACGGCGATCCAGATCGGGAAGCTCGGGGGCCTGGCGTGCCTGAACCTGGAGGGGCTGTGGACCCGGTACGAGGACCCGACGCCGGTCTACGAGGAGATCGCCTCGCTCCCCGACGAGAAGGCCACGCGCCGGATGCAGGAGCTCTACCAGGAGCCGGTCAAGGAAGAGCTGATCGGGCGGCGGATCGAGGAGATCCGTGCCGGCGGGGTGGTCTCCTGCGCCTCGCTCACGCCCCAGCGCGTGGCGCGCTACGCGCCGCTCGTGCTGGAGGCGGGGTTGGACATCCTCGTGATCCAGGGGACGGTGGTCTCGGCCGAGCACGTCAGCACCCGGACGGAGCCGCTGAACCTGAAGGAGTTCATCCGCTCCTTCGACATCCCGGTCATCGTCGGCGGCTGTGCCTCGTACACCACCGCCCTGCACCTCATGCGGACCGGCGCCATCGGCGTTCTGGTCGGGGTGGGGCCGGGGAACGCCTGCACCACCCGGGGCGTGCTCGGGATCGGGGTGCCGCAGGCGACGGCCATCGCCGACGCGGCGGCGGCCCGCATGGAGCACCTGCGCGAGACCGGCCGCTACTGCCACGTGATCGCCGACGGTGGGATGCGCACCGGCGGGGACATCGCCAAGGCCATCGCCTGCGGCGCCGACGCCGTGATGATCGGCTCGCCCCTCACGCGCGCCTACGAGGCGCCCGGGCGCGGGTACCACTGGGGCATGGCGACGTTCCACCCGACGCTCCCGCGCGGCGCGCGGGTGCGGACGGAGCAGGTGGCGAGCCTGGAGGAGATCCTGGTCGGGCCGGCCCACGAGAACGACGGGACGCTGAACCTGTTCGGGGCGCTCGCGACCTCGATGGCGACGACGGGGTACGCCTCCATCCGGGAGTTCCAGAAGGCCGAGCTCGTCATCGCCCCGTCGATCAAGACCGAGGGGAAGACCTACCAGAGCCAGCAGCGCGTGGGGATGGGTCGGTGAGGTGACCGAGCCGAGGCCGGTCCTCGTCGTCGATCTCGGTGCGCAGTACGCGCAGCTCATCGCGCGGCGGATCCGCGAGTGCCACGTCTACTCCGAGATCGTGCCCCACGACCTGCCCGCGGCCGAGCTCGCCCGGCGGCGCCCGGCGGGGATCGTGCTCTCCGGGGGCCCGGCGAGCGTGTACGAGGAGGGGGCGCCGGAGGTCGATCCCGGCCTGTTCGAGCTCGGCGTCCCGGTGCTCGGGATCTGCTACGGGCACCAGCTCATGGCGCGGACCCTCGGCGGCGAGGTGACGGCCACGGGACGGCGAGAGTACGGCGGGGCCACGCTGCGGGTGCTCGAGCCGGGGGTCCTGCTGCGCGACCTGGCGCCCGAGGAGCCGGTGTGGATGAGCCACGGTGACGCGGTCACCGTTGCGCCGCAAGGGTTCCGCGTCACGGCCCGGACCGATGTCACGCCGATCGCGGCGATGGAGGACCCTGAGCGCGGGCTGTACGCGGTCCAGTTCCACCCGGAGGTGGCGCACACGCCGAAGGGGACGGCGATCATGAAGCGCTTCCTCTACGACGCCTGCGGGCTCCTGCCGGAGTGGACCCCCGCGAACGTGATCGAGCGGAGCGTGGCCGCGATCCGGGCGCAGATCGGCGAGGAGAAGGTCCTCTGCGCCCTCTCCGGTGGGGTGGACTCGGCCGTGGCGGCGCTCCTCGTCCACAAGGCGGTGGGGGACCGGCTCACCTGCGTGTTCGTGGACACCGGGCTGCTCCGCGAGGGCGAGCCGGAGCAGGTGGAGGAGACGTTCGGGCGGCACTTCCGGGTGCCGCTCGTGCACGTGAAGGCCGCCGACCGGTTCCTCGCCCGCCTGGCGGGCGTGACCGATCCGGAGGAGAAGCGCCGGCGGATCGGCGCCGAGTTCATCCGCGTCTTCGAGGAGGTCGCCCGGGAGCACGCCGACGCGCGGTTCCTCGTCCAGGGGACCCTGTACCCGGACGTGATCGAGTCGGGCTCGCGCACCGCGGCGAGGATCAAGAGCCACCACAACGTCGGCGGGCTGCCGCCCGACATGCGCTTCGAGCTCGTCGAGCCGCTCCGGGACCTGTTCAAGGACGAGGTCCGGGCCGTCGGGGCCGCGCTCGGCCTGCCGGAGGAGATCGTGCACCGCCAGCCGTTCCCCGGCCCCGGCCTCGCCGTGCGGATCGTCGGCGAGGTCACGGCCGAGAACCTCGCGCTCGTGCGCGCGGCCGACGCGATCGTGCGCGAGGAGATCCGCAGGGCCGGTCTGGAGCGCGAGACCTGGCAGGCGTTCTGCGACCTCCTCGCCGACGTGCGGAGCGTGGGCGTGATGGGCGACGGGCGGACGTACCAGCACCCCGTGATCCTCCGGGCGGTGACGAGCGAGGACGCGATGACGGCCGACTGGGCGAGGTTGCCCTACGACGTCCTCGACCGGATCGCGAGCCGGATCGTGCGCGAGGTGCCCGGCGTGAACCGGGTCGCCTACGACGTGACGAGCAAGCCCCCCGGCACGATCGAGTGGGAATGAGCGGGACCCCGGCGCTCCTCGTGACCTGCACCGTGGACGCCGAGGAGCGGGCCCGCGAGCTCGCGAGCGCCCTCGTCGAGGAGCGCCTCGCCGCCTGCGTCCAGGTGCTCGGCCCGATCGCGAGCGTCTACCGGTGGCGGGGCGAGGTCGAGGCCGCGACCGAGTGGCTGCTCCTGGCCAAGACCACGGAGGCGCGGTTCCCGGCGCTCCGCGACGTGATCGTACGCCGGCACCCCTACGAGCTGCCGGAGATCGTGGCGGTGCCGATCACCGAGGGGCTTCCCGCGTACCTCAGGTGGGTCGCCGAGGCGACCGCCTGACACCGCCGGGAGGCGCGGGTCTCACGCTCCCGGCGGGCGCACGAGCGCCCAGAAGGGGACCCCGGAGCGCGGGAGCGAGCCGGCGTGCACGACCTCGAAGCCGTACCGCTCGTAGAAGCCGAGATCCCGCTCGTTCATCGTCTCGAGGTAGCAGGGGAGCCCGTCCCGGTCGGCCCGCGCCAGGCCTCGCGCCAGCAGGGCCCCGCCGATACCCCGGCCCTGGAGCGGGGGCTCGACGCCGAGGGCCCAGAGGTACCAGGCGGGACCGCCGAGGATCTCGCGCCGCAGCCGGTCCAGCTCGCGCGCCATCTCGAGGAGGGCCCGACGGGCGGTGGCCGGGAGCCGCAGGAGCGCCCCGGGGAAGGCGAGCCCCGTCCGCAGGACGCGGCCGGCGGTGACGTCCTCGCACCCCGGCCGAAGCCAGCAGGCGACGCCGGCCAACCTCTGGGCGGCGTACGCCACCCCGTAGCGGAGGCTGTAGCGGACGAGGCCTCGCCATAGGAGCGGGAGCCGGCGGGCCCGCTCCTCGCGGGAGGGGAGGAGGTGGACGTAGAGCGGGTCCTCCATGAACGCGCGGGTGAGCACGGCCGCGGCCTCGCGCAGCCGCGACGCGGGCAACGGCAGGGCGGACGGTTCCACGGGCCCAGTATCGCGTCGGGGTCTCAGCGGGTGACCCGTTCGGCGAAGACGATCAGGCGCTGCGACGCCGAGAAGCGCGGGTTGCAGGTGGTGAGCACGAGCGTGGGGCGCTCGGTCTGCTCGAGGACGAACCGACCCGAGGGCAGGATCCCGCTCGGAGGGGTGATGGCGGTGCGGGTCACGACGTACCGGAAGATCCCGTACTCGGTCTTCAGCAGGATGGGGTCCCCGGGCCGCAGGCGGTCGAGGGACCAGAAGGGCGCGCCGTACGTGGTCCGGTGGCCGGCGATGCCGACCCGGCCGTGGTCCTCCCAGGGGTAGGCGGTCTGAGGGTAGTGGCCGGGGCCCTTCTTCAGCGCCTCGGTGTCGGTGCCCTCCACGACCACCACGTCGAGGTCGATCCGGGGGATGACGAGGATGGCGACGGCTCGCCCGGGGACCTTGACCACGCGCTCGGCCGGCGGGGCCTGCTCCGGGCGCCTGGCTCCGACGACGAACCCCTCGCGGAGCTCGGCCTGGGCACGGCGGGTCTCCAGGCCGGTGCCCCAGAGCAGCCAGGCGAGGTAGCCGCCGATCGCCAGCCCGGCGAGCAGCAGGAGCGCGCCGAGCGCCTGGAGCGCCCGCCCGAACCGACGCCGGCGCGCGAGACGCGCCGCGTCGGGCCCGGCCTCGGCCCGCGTCCGTTCCCTCGTGCGCTGGCCCACGGGTCCAGTCTCGCAGGTCGAGGGCGTGTGGGGTACCGGTCGGGCCGCGGCCCTACAATCGCCTCGTGACCGTCGCGTCCCCCCTGCTCGAGTCGCTGAACCCCATCCAGCGCGAGGCCGTCCAGCAGACGGAGGGCCCGGTGCTCATCGTGGCCGGGGCTGGCTCCGGCAAGACCCGGGCGCTCACGCACCGGATCGCGTACCTGATCCGGGAGCGGGGGGTGAGCCCGTACGCGATCCTCGCCATCACCTTCACCAACAAGGCCGCCCGCGAGATGGCCGAGCGCGTCGAGGCGCTCCTCGGCCAGCGGATCGCGAGCGGGATGTGGATCCTCACCTTCCACGCGGCCTGCGCGCGGATCCTCCGGCGGGAGCACGGGCACGTCGGCCTGCCGAGCGCCTTCACCATCTACGACGAGGGTGACACCGAGCGGCTGATCGCCGCGGTGCTGCGGGACCTCGACCTCGACCCCAAGCGCTTCCCGCCGCGGGCCATGGCCGCCGCGATCGGGCGGGCGAAGGACCACGTGATCTCGGCGGAGGAGTACGCGGCCGCCGCGGGGAACTTCTACGAGCAGACGGTGGCGAAGGTCTACGCCGCCTACGAGGAGCGCAAGCGCGCGGCCGGGGCCCTCGACTTCGACGACCTCATCGCCGAGACCGTCCGCCTGTTCCGCGAGCACCCCGAGGTCCTCGAGCACTACCAGGAGCGCTTCCGCTACATCCTCATCGACGAGTACCAGGACACGAACCGGGCCCAGTACCAACTCGTGAACCTGCTCGCGGCGAAGTACCGGAACCTCTGCGTGGTCGGCGACGCCGACCAGGGCGTCTACTCCTGGCGGGGAGCGACGATCCAGAACCTCCTCGACTTCGAGCGCGACTACCCCGACGCCGCGGTGTTCCTCATGGAGCAGAACTACCGCTCGACGAAGGCGATCCTCGACGTCGCGAACGCCCTGATCCACCACAACCTGCAGCGCAAGCCGAAGTCGCTGTGGACGGAGGGTCCCCGCGGCGAGCCGCCGATCCGCTTCCGGGCCGAGAACGAGCACGAGGAGGCGCTGTTCGTGGCGGAGGAGACCCAGCGCCTGGTCGAGGAGGAGGGCTACCGGTACGCCGACGTCGCGGTCTTCTACCGCACGAACGCCCAGAGCCGGGTGCTCGAGGACGTGCTGATGCGGGCCGGCATCCCGTACCGCGTCGTCGGCGGGGTGCGGTTCTACCAGCGCAAGGAGATCAAGGACGTGCTCGCCTACCTCCGGTTGCTGGTGAACCCGCAGGACGTGATCAGCGCCCGGCGGATCGTCAACACGCCGAAGCGGGGCATCGGGGAGCAGACGGTGGCCGCGCTCGAGGGCTTCGCGGCGGTGGAGGGGATCCCGTTCCTCGAGGCCTGCCGCCGGGCGGAGGAGATCCCCGGCCTCCAGCCGCGGGCCCGGGGCGCCGTCGCCTCGTTCGTGGCGGTGATGGACCGCCTGGCCGAGGCCCTGGCGAGCGGCGCCGGGCCGGCGGCGATGGTGGAGGCGGCGGCGACCGAGTCCGGCTACCTGCTCGAGCTCGAGGCCGAGCGCACCGTGGAGGCCGAGGGCAGGATCGAGAACATCCGCGAGCTGATCGGGGTGGCCGCCGAGCACGAGGCGCGGTTCTCCGACGCCGAGCTGGTGGACTTCCTCGAGTCCGTCTCCCTGGTGTCCGAGCAGGACGAGCTGGAGGAGGAGTCGGGCAGCGTCACGCTCATGACCCTCCACGTCGCGAAGGGCCTCGAGTTCCCGGTGGTGTTCATCATCGGCCTCGAGGACGGCGTGTTCCCCCACTACCGCTCCATGGGGAGCCAGGCCGAGCTGGAGGAGGAGCGACGCCTCGCGTACGTCGGCATCACCCGCGCCAAGGAGCGCCTGTACCTGTGCCACGCGTGGAGCCGCTCGCTGTTCGGCACGACCTCCTACAACCCACCCTCCCGCTTCCTCGGCGAGATCCCGGCCGAGCTGCTGCGCTCGATGGAGGGCGAGGAGGAGGCGGCGGTGATCGGCGGCGGAGCGAGGCTCGGCGGCGGGAGCGGGCCGTCGCTGCGCGAGGCGGTGACCGCCGGGCGCCGGGCGATCGAGCTCGCCGCCGGCGACACCGTGCACCACGAGCGCTGGGGCGAGGGGGTGGTGCTCGCGGTGCGCGGCGCCGGCGCGGAGGCCGAGGCGACCGTCCGGTTCGAGGGGGCGGGGGAGAAGCGGCTGCTCCTCGCCTACGCGCCGCTCAGGAAGGTGGGCTGACCGGCTCAGCGCGAGAGCCGGTCGAGGATGTTCCGCGTGATCCGCTCGACGGTCGGGTCGCCGAGGCCGAGGACCCAGTCGGTGACCCCCACGTTGACGACCTCGCCGCCGCCGGGGACGCGGAAGGCGCCGAGGACGGCGTGGCCGTCGGCGAGCTCGGCGAGGTGCTCGGGGGCGGTGTCGCCGTAGATCGCCATCGAGGCCGACTCGAGCTCGCCGGGCTCGTCCGCGTACCGGCTCGGCTGCTCGTGCTGGGCCCACAGGTGCGCGGGCGCCGTGGCGAGGATCTCCAACGTCTCGGGCGCGCCGTCCACGTGGGTGGGGACGGGTCGACCGTCGGGGCCGGTCGTCATGGCGCAGCCGTCCACCTCGTAGGCGACGATGGCGTCGGCCTCGCCGAACGTGTCGCCCTCCCCGAGGCCGGTGCCCTGGAAGACCCAGTGCTCGGGCCGGTGCACCGTGTAGGCGCCGGAGGCCTCCGGCGCGCCGAGGCCGTAGCGGGAGTAGCCGCCGCGGGTGAAGGTGAGGCCGATCGAGCGGGTCTCGGGCCAGCCGATCCGGCGATCCGACCAGCAGCTCGTGAGCCGGCGCTCGTCCGGGGTGCCGAGGACGGGGTCCTCGTCGGCCCGATACTTGTAGCAGGTCATGCCGCGGTGGTCGGGATCGAAGCGCACCTGCCAGAAGCACGTGTTGCCGGAGAGGATCGCCGCGTTGCCCCCGGCGGCGACGAACGCGTCGAAGACCTCGCGCATCCCCCAGGACCAGTACTCGTCGTGGCCGACCGACAGGTACAGGCGGTGGCCCTCGAGGACCTCGGGGTGCTCCTCCAGGTCCTGGTCGATGGCCACGTCGAGCCGGTAGCCGGCGCGTTCGGCCCAGCGGACGAAGGTCCGCTCGTAGGTGAACCAGCCCGCGCCCCCGCACCAATCCGACAGGCCGAGGGGCCGGGCCCAGTTCCGGAACCCCATGGCCTCGCGGTCGGGGACCGGCTGCATCATCCGGCCGATCGGCTCCGGCTTCACGAGGAAGCCCTTGGCGAAGGGACGCTCGAACGACACCCGGGTCCCGCCGGTGTACAGGGAGGGGCCGCCCCAGTCGTTGTAGGCGTGCCAGGTGTTCGTGGCGAGCACGAGGATCGCGGGGGCGCGCTCCCTCCCCGGTCGCACCACGAGGTACGCGTCGGCGCGCTCGGCCCCGGCCGTGAGGGTCACCGCGTAGTACCCCGATCGCCAGGCCTCGCCCACGGGGATCTCGGCGGCGGCCGGCCAACGACACCCGTGCGAGGACGCGTCCTCCGGCGTGGGGTGGAGCTCGGCGCGCACGCGGGCGCGGTGCACGACCTCGCGCCCGGAACCCTCGCGCGCCACCTCGACCTCGACCTCCCGGGCGTCGGTCGAGACGTGGAGGGAGACGGGCTCCCCCGGGGCGACGCTCGGCGGCCAGCAGTACGCCTCGAGCGTCATCGGTAGAGCGCGAGGTAGCCGCCGACGCGGCTGCCGAGCCCCGCCACGAGGGGGGCGATCACCCAGGCCAGCCCGAGCCGACCCCGGTAGGGGCCGAGGGTCCCCACCTTGGTCGTCGGCTTCAGGCCGGGCGGGCGGAACCGGATGCGCTTGCGCCCGAGCATGCCTCCGAGTCTACGGTGGGAACGGGGTCGCGCCGGCCCTCGGCTACACTGAGCCGCGCATGCCGGGCCGGCACCGCATCGTGATCGCCAAGCCGGGCCTCGACGGGCACGACCGCGGGGCCAAGATCGTGGCGCGCGCGCTCCGCGACGCGGGGTTCGAGGTCATCTACACCGGGTTGCACCAGACGCCGGAGCAGATCGTGGAGACCGCGATCCAAGAGGACGCCGACGCCGTCGGGCTGTCCCTGCACTCCGGAGCCCACATGACGCTGTTCCCGAAGGTGGTGCGCGGCCTGCGCGAGCGGGGGGCCACGGAGATCGTGGTCTTCGGCGGCGGCATCATCCCCAAGGAGGACGTGCCCAAGCTCAAGGAGGCGGGCGTGGAGGCGATCTTCACCCCCGGCACCTCGACCGAGGAGATCGTGGCCTGGCTCCGCGAGCGGCTGGGGGAGGCCTGAGTGGACCTCTACGAGCATCAGGGCAAGGAGCTCTTCGCCAAGCACGGGATCCCCGTGCCCCGGGGCATCGTGGCGGAGGGGCCCGAGGCGGCGAGGGCGGCGGCCGAGGCCCTCGGCGGGCCCGCCGTCGTGAAGGTGCAGGTCCAGGCGGGGGGCCGGGGCAAGGGCGGGGGCGTCGTCCTCGTCGACTCGCCGGAGGAGGCCGAGGCCGCCGCGGAGCGGATGCTCCGTGAGGGCTTCCAGGGTCGGCGGGTGAACCGCGTGCTCGTCGAGGAGCGCCTGCCCATCGCCCGCGAGCTCTACGCCGCGATCCTCCTCGACCGCTCGACGGGGACCGACCTCGCGATGGTCTCGGTCGAGGGCGGCGTGGACATCGAGGAGCTCGCCCGCGAGCGCCCGGAGGCGATCCGGCGGCAGCACATCGACCCGGAGATCGGCCTCCACCCCTACCACCTCAGGCGGCTCACCGGCGCGCTCCCGAACGAGCTCCGGGACCTCGTCGGCAACGTCGTCGCCGGCCTCTACGAGGTGCTGACCACGGAGGACGCGACGCTCGTCGAGGTGAACCCGCTCGTGGTCCTCACGGACGGGCGCGTCCTCGCTCTCGACGCGAAGGTGACGATCGACGACAACGCGCTGTACCGGCACCCGGAGATCGAGATGCTCCGCTCCGCGTTCCCCATCGACCCGGTGGAGTTCCGGGCCCGCGAGGCCGGGCTCCAGTACGTGAAGCTCGACGGCCGGGTGGGGATCATCGGCAACGGCGCGGGCCTCGTGATGTCCACGCTCGACCTGGTCCACCAGGCCGGGGCCGACGCGGCGAACTTCCTCGACGTGGGCGGCGGCGCGAGCGCCGATGCCATCGCCACCTCGCTCGAGGTCGTGCTCTCCGACCCGGCCGTCCGCTCCGTGCTGGTGAACATCTTCGGCGGCATCACCCGGTGCGACCTGGTGGCGCGCGGTCTCCTCGAGGCGCTGGAGCGCGTGCAGCCCACGGTCCGGATCGTCGTGCGGCTGGACGGCACGAACGCCGAGGAGGGCCGCAGGATCCTCCGGGAGGCGGGGCACCCGATGATCGTGCCGGCCGAGACGATGCTGGAGGCCGCCCGCGTGGCGGCCGAGCTCGCGAACGCGGAGGCGGCCCGATGACCATCCTCGTCGACGAGGGCACGCGCGTCGTCGTCTCCGGCATCACGGGGCGCGAGGGGCGCTTCCACGCGCTCCGGAACCGCGCCTACGGGACGCAGGTCGTGGCGGGCGTGACCCCCGGCAAGGCCGGGCAGGACGTCGAGGGGATCCCCGTCTTCGACACGATCGCCGATGCGGTCGAGGCCACGGGGGCCAACACCTCCCTCATCTTCGTGCCGCCGCGGTTCGCCACCGAGGCGATCTACGAGGCCGCGGACGCGGAGCTCCCGCTCATCGTGTGCATCACCGAGGGTATCCCGGTGCGGGACATGGCCAGGGTCGCGAGCTACCTGCGGGGCAAGCCATCCGTGCTCGTCGGCCCGAACTGCCCGGGCGTGATCAGCCCGGGGCGGGCCAACGTGGGGATCATCCCCGGCGAGATCTGCATACCGGGGCGCGTCGGGCTCGTCTCGCGCAGCGGCACCCTCACGTACCAGATCGTCCACGAGCTCACCCAGCGGGGCATCGGGCAGTCCACCTGCGTCGGCATGGGCGGCGACCCCGTGCACGGCGTCGGGTTCCTCGAGGCGCTGGAGGCCTTCGAGGCCGACCCGGGGACCGACCTGGTCGTGATGATCGGGGAGATCGGGGGCGACGACGAGGAGCGCGCCGCCGCGTACATCGCCGAGCGGATGACCAAGCCGGTCGTGGGGTACATCGCGGGGTTCACCGCCCCGCCCGGGAAGCGGATGGGGCACGCCGGCGCCATCGTGACCGGCTCGCGGGGAACGGCCCAGGCCAAGGCCGAGGCGCTGGAGGGTGCGGGCGTGCGGGTCGGGCGCACCCCGACCGAGGTCGCGGACCTCGTCGCCGCCGCCCTCCCGTGAGCCGGACGGCGGCCCCGAGGCTCCGGGGGGTCCTGACCGCGGGGTGGGGGAGGGCCGCGCGGGCCGGGGCGTCCGCCTTCCTCGTCGTGGCCGCGGTTGCCGAGACGGCGGCGCTCGGCGCCGTCCTGGCCGTCGGGGGCGGGCGATCGCCGCTCGACGTGCTCCGGCTCGGGGGGGCGGAGCTCGCGCTGTTCCACCGGGTGCCGCTCCGCCTGTCCGCCGAGGGGACCGACCTCTGGCTCGCGGCCGCGGCGGGGGGTCCCGCCGACACGAGCTCGCTCCAGGTTCGGATCGCGGTGGCGCTGCTCGGGGCGACGGCGCTCGCCGGGTGGCGGATCTGGCGGGCGGGTCGCGCGGCGGCCGAGGCCGCGGGCGGGGGGACCGCCGCCAGGGCGCTCCACGGGGCGAAGGTGGGCCCGGTGTACGCCGTCCTGGTCCTCCTCGCCACGCTCCCCGCGCGGCTCCCGCTCCAGCCGGGCGCACTCGACCTCCGGGTGGAGGTCTCCGTGGCCCCCCTCGGGGCGTTCCTCCTCCCGCTGGCGCTCGCCGCCGTGGTGGGCGCGGCGGGGGGCTGGTGGTCCTCGGGAGCGGGCGGGGCGATCCGGGCGGCGGTCCTCGGGGGGTGGACGATGCTCCTCGCGAGCCTCGGCCTCGTCCTCGGCGGGCTGGCCGTGGCCGGCGTCGTGCGGCCCGAAGGCCCCGAGGGGCTGCTCACGCCGACGACGGGCCGCTACGCGCGCGCGGTGCTCGCCCGTCCGGGCGCGGGCTCGGCGCTCCTCGCGCACCACGTGGCCGCGCTCCCGAACGAGGCGGTGTGGGCGCTGGCGTCGGCCATGGGCGGGTGCACCGGCGCCTTCCCGCGTCGGGGCGAGCCCGCGCCGTTCCTCTGCCCCGAGCGGTTCCCGCTCGAGGTGCGGCTACCCTGGCTCCGCCCGCCGGGCGAGAACCGCTTCGGTCCTGCCCCCTGGCCCTACCTCCTGTTCCTCCTCGCGCCCGCGGTGGGGTGCGCCCTCGGCGGGCGCCGGGCCGCCGCCGCGGCCCCGCGGACGCGGCGGGCGGCCGCCGGCGTGGGCGCCGGGGTCGCCTTCGCGGCCCTCGTCCCCCTGGTCGGTTGGGCCGCCTCGGTGTCGATCTCCAGCGTCGCCACGACCGCCGCCGGGGTGGCCCGCGCGAGCGCGGTGCGCCTTGGGCCAGACCTCCTCGCGAGCGCGGGCCTCGCGCTCGGTTGGGGTGTGGCGGGGGGCGCGTTCGGTGCCGCGCTGGCCGCGCTGCGGAGCCGGGGGCGTGAGACACTCCGCCGGGGCGGACTCGACCGCCCCGGCTGACCGAGCGCGACCGCTGGGGGTGAACCGGCCCCCGTGACCTAGGCCGCGGCCTCCGGCTGGCTGTACAGCATGTACGCGCCGTAGGTCCAGACCGCCGCGATCACGAGGCCGACGAAGATCCCCCACGAGAGCGTGAGGCCGCTCGTCTTCGCGACGAGCCCGAGCAGCGTGAACAGCAGCGCGACGGCGCCGGCGGCGAGGTGCGCGAGGCCGCGCTTCACGGGCAGCGAGAGCGAGACCCCGAACATCCTGGTGGC
>ML214173.1:0-3529 GCA_004366195.1 Actinomycetota bacterium | reverse complement strand
ACGATCGCGAGCAACCAGGAGATGATCAGCACCCCCCGGAACCCGTTCACGCCGCCGATGTCCGCTCCGATGCCCAGGAACGTGCAGCACCGGTACCAGAAGGGCAGGAAGGTCCAGATGAAGTACACCGCGGCCGCGCCGAGCACGATCTTGTCGCCCGCCGCGAGCTTCGAGAGGTCGAAGCTCGAGCCGGGGGAACGCTGCTCCTCCATGCCGACTCCTTTCCCGTTCCCGCGCTGTCGGCGCCATTCAAGCCCGCGGGTGTGGGCGAGTCAATCAGGTGCCCTCCGGCGCATCGCGCCCGGAGCTGCCAGGCCCGAGGCGAGGCAGGCGAGGCCGCCCGAGAGGGCGACCCAGGGGCCGATCCAGGGGCGGGTGAAGGCCGGGGGTCGGGCGATCGCCATCGCCGAGGCCAGCGCGACGAGCGCCCCCAGCGCCGGCAGGACCCGCGTGGCCGGGCGCCACACCCGTCCGAGGAGCCGCTCGGCGAGCCAGATCGCCGCGCCCGCCGCCGCGCCTACCGCCGCGAGGAGCGCCCACCCCGCGTCCCAGCCCCAGGCTCCGAAGGCTCCCGAGCCCGGCCCGAACCGACTCCACGGCAAAGCCGTGGCTCCGAGGCAGAGGGCGAGCGAGACACCGACGAGCGCCGAGGGGCGCGGTCGTCGCCCGGGCCTCGGGAGCGGTTCGGCGAGCGGGTCCGGGAGGCACTCGAGCCCCAGCACCGCGCCCCGCACGGGGATCGCGCAGGCGAGGCAGAGGGGCCGACCGCACCCCTCGCAGCGCGCGACGGCGGCGCGCATCGGGTGGAGGTCGCAGCGGTCCGCGCCCCGGACGGCGCCCCCTCGCTCCCGAACCTCGCGCTCCTCGGCCGGCACGGCGCAAGCCTAGCGCGGGCGTTGGCCGCCTCGCGTTTGACGGCCCCGGGGCGCGGTCCCTAGCGTGAGCGACGTGAACCCCCGGCTCGCCGTGCTCGCCTCCGGGACGGGAACGAACCTCCAGGCCCTGATGGACGACCCACAGGTCGGGCCCCACATCGTCGTGGTGGTCTCCGATCGGCCGGAGGCGATGGCGCTCGAGCGGGCGCGGGCGCGCGGGATCGAGGCCGTGGTGTGCCGTCCCGCCGACCACCCCGACCGCGCCTCCCACGACCGAGCGTTGCGGGACCTGCTGCTCGAGCGGGATGTGGGGTACGTGGCGCTCGCCGGCTACATGCGGATCGTGGGTCCCGAGCTGATCGCGGCCTTCCCGAACCGGATCCTGAACCTCCACCCGGCCCTGCTCCCCGCCTTCCCCGGTATGCACGCGGTCGAGGACGCCCTGGCCTGGGGGGTGAAGGTGACGGGCGTGACGGTCCACATCGTGGACGAGGAGGTGGACCACGGGCCGATCGTGGCGCAGGAGCCGGTGCGGGTGCGCGAGGACGACGACGTCGAGTCGCTCCGCGGCCGGATCCACGAGGTCGAGCACCGGATCTTCCCGCGGGCGGTCCGAGCCCTCATCGAGGGGCGGCTGAAGGTGGAGGGGCGCGTCGTCCACGTGTTGGAGGAGCTCGAGGAACGGGAGGGAGGATGAGCGAGGTCCGTCCGGTCCGCCGGGCGCTGCTGGCGGTGTACGACAAGACGGGGGTGGTGGAGTTCGCCCAGGGTCGGGTGCAGCGGGGGGTGACGCTCGTCTCCTCGGGGGGCACGGCCGCCACCCTGCGCGCGGCGGGCGTGCCCGTGATCCCGGTGGAGGAGGTGACCGGCTTCCCGGAGATGCTCGGGGGCCGCGTCAAGACCCTCCACCCGCGGATCCACGCCGGGATCCTCGCCGACCGAGGCAACCTCGAGCACGAGCGCGAGCTCGCCGAGCAGGGGATCGAGCCCTTCGACCTGGTCGTCGTGAACCTCTACCCGTTCCGCGAGACCGTCGAGAGCGGCGCCGGGCCCGAGGAGGTGATCGAGAAGATCGACATCGGCGGCCCGGCCATGGTGCGGGCGGCGGCGAAGAACTTCGCCTCCGTCGGGGTCGTCGTGACCCCCGCCCGGTACGGCGGGATCCTGGAGGCGATCGATCGGGACGGGGGGCTGTCCCTCGAGCTCCGACGCGAGCTCGCCGCCGAGGCCTTCGCCCACACCGCGGCCTACGACGCCGCCGTGGCCGGCTGGTTCGCGAGGGGGGAGGGACTCCCGTCCTTCGTGGGGCTCGCGTACCGCAAGGTCGCGGATCTCCGGTACGGCGAGAACCCCCACCAGCGGGGGGCCCTCTACGCGGAGACCGAGGGCCCCGGCGTCCTCGGCGGGGCCGAGGTGCTCGTGGCCGGCAAGGAGATGTCGTTCAACAACTGGCTCGACCTCGACGCCGCCTACGGCCTCGCGGCGGCGTTCGAGGAGCCGGCGGCTGTCATCGTGAAGCACAACAACCCGTGCGGGGCCGCCCTCGGCCGGACCCTCGCCGACGCGTACCTGCGGGCCTACGAGTCCGACGCGGTCTCGGCCTTCGGCGGGATCGTGGCCTTCAACCGCGAGACCGACGAGGCGGCGGCCCGGGCGATGGCGGACGTCTTCACCGAGGTCGTGGTGGCCCCCGGGTTCACCGAGGGCGCGCTCGAGGCCTTCCGGGCGCGCAAGAGCCTCCGGGTCGTCCGGGCGCCCCTGCCGGTCGGCGACGGGCTCGACGTCCGGCCGTTGCCGGGCGGAGCGCTCGTGCAGGACCGCGACCGGATCTCGGAGCGGCCGGAGGACATGGAGGTCGTGTCGGCGCGCGAGCCGACCGAGGAGGAGTGGCGGGACCTCCTGTTCGCCTGGACGGTGGCGATGCGGGTGAAGTCGAACGCGATCGTCTTCGCCCGCGAGCGGGCGACGGTCGGGATCGGCGCCGGGCAGATGTCCCGGGTGGACGCCTCCTGGCTCGCCGTCCGCAAGGCCGGCGACCGTGCGAAGGGCGCGGTGATGGCGTCCGACGCCTTCTTCCCGTTCCCCGACGCCGTGGAGGTGGCCGCCGACGCCGGGGTGACGGCCGTGATCCACCCGGGCGGCTCGGTCCGCGACGAGGACGTGCTCGCCGCCGCCGAGGCGCGGGGCATGGCCGTCGTGCTCACGGGCCGGCGGCACTTCCGTCATTGACCGTCGGTCGGCCTCGGCGCCGGCTCCGATGACGGTCGAGGATAGGATGCGATCATGAGCGCCACGATCATCGATGGGAAGGCCATCGCGGCCCAGGTCCGGGCCGAGGTGGCCGAGCGGGTGCGGGCCCTCGCCGAGCGGGGGGTCCGTCCGGGGCTCGCCGCGATCCTCGTCGGGGACCACCCCGCCTCCAAGGTCTACGTCGGCATGAAGCAGAAGGCGTGCGGGGAGGCCGGGATCTACTCCGAGCGCATCGACATGCCCGCCGACGTGCCGCAGGAGGAGGTCCTGGCGGAGATCGAGCGCCTGAACAAGGACCCCCGGATCAGCGGGATCATCGTGCAGCTCCCGGTGCCCGACCACATCTCGGAGTTCGCCGTCCAGTGCGCGATCTCCACCGAGAAGGACGTGGATGGGCTGAACCC